>SLCP01000164.1 GCA_007125735.1 Coriobacteriia bacterium
ACCGAGGAGTCCGGCGCATGCCTGAAGCTCTGACCACCATACTCTGGGGTGTCCTGACCTTTTCCATCCTCGTCGTATTGCACGAGGGTGGACACTTCGTGGCTGCGCGCTCCTTCGGGGTGAAGGTCCACGAGTTCATGGTGGGCCTTCCCGGACCCGCCATCCGGCTCCACACGAAGTCCGGCACCGCGTTCGGCATCACCGCGGTCCCGCTCGGGGGATACGTGCGCATCGCCGGGATGGAGCCGGGCCCAGAAGACCCTCTCCTCGCGCGTGCGCTACAGGCCGCCGCTGTAGAGGGCCGGATAGATGCGAGCAGGCTCTCCGGCCTCGTGGGCGTGCCCATGGAGCGGGCCTCCGCACTTCTCGTCACGCTCGCCGACTGGGGGGTGCTCACACCCGCTGAGGACGACGAAGTGAGCTACCTCTCGACCGTGAGCGCCACGTACGAAGACGATGCCGAGGAGCTCCTGGCCACCGCACGCTCGGTGACGTACCGCGCGCTTTCGACGTGGAAACGGCTCGTGGTGCTCTCGGCGGGCGTTCTCACGAACCTGGTCGCCGCCGTACTCGTCTTCACCGTCGTCCTCGCGATCTGGGGCTACTACACGAGCACGCTCGAGATCTACGAGGTACAGCCCGAATCGACCGCTGCCGCGGCTGGGATCCAATCGGGCGACCGCATCACCGTCTTCGACGGGGAGCCGGTTGCCGATTGGATGGAACTCGTTATGGCGATCTCCCAGAGGGAACCGGGAGACTCGGTCAGCGTGGGATGGGTGCGCAACGGTACCGACATGAGCGGCACCGGGATGCTCGGCGCCTCACCGCACGGCACCCCCGTTCTCGGCATCGTCGCCGAGAGCGAGCATGTCCGCCCGTCACCGCCAGGAGCGCTTCTCGAGAGCTTCCGCCTCGTCGGGCTCGTGTTCGAGGCCATCGGCCGCTTCTTCAACCCGAACACGTTCGCCGAGGCGGCCGAGGGCGCTCGCAGCGTCGTCGGGATCACGGTGGAGGTCGCCGAGGCGGCGCGCACCGGCCCGCTCAACTACGCGTGGATCGTCGCACTGCTCTCGCTCTCCCTCGGCGTGATGAACATCCTGCCGATACCTCCGCTCGACGGCGGACGCATGCTCATCGAGATCGTCGAGAAGATCGCAGGCCGTCCGCTCGAGCGCAGGCTCGCCATAGGGGTGAGCATCACCGGCGCGATGCTGCTCTTCACCCTCATCGGTGTGCTGATGTACGCGGACGTCATGCGGTACTTCGTCCAGTGACGCTGCGGGAAGGGGACGGTTCTCATGGTAGCCAGAGGTGACACGAGACCGGTCTCGGTCGGCGGCGTCACCATCGGCGGGGGAGCGCCCATCGCCGTCCAGTCGATGACGACCGCTGACACTTCCGACCCTGCGTCGACCCTCGCGCAGATCGCGGAACTCGCGGCTGCCGGATGCGAGGTCGTGCGGGTTGCGATTCCGCGCGCTGATGCGCTCGACGGGTTCGCCACCATCTGCGCCTCCTCGCCGCTGCCGGTCGTTGCAGACATCCACTTCGACCACATGCTGGCGATCGAGGCTGCACGACGGGGTGCCGCGAAGCTGCGGATCAACCCGGGCAACATCGGCTCCCTCGACAAGGTCGACGCGGTCATCGAGGCAGCGGGGGAGGCCGGGATCCCGATCAGGATCGGTGTGAACGCCGGGTCGCTCGCAGACGAGTACCGCGACCGCGACTGGCCGCTCGCCGACAAACTGGTGGCGAGCGCCGTCGCCTTCACCGAGCACTTCGAGTCCCGTGGCTTCACCGATATCGTGCTCTCGGCCAAGGCCTCGAGCGTGGTCTCCACCGTCGCTGCGTACCGCGCGCTCGCCGGCCTCGTCTCTTATCCGCTCCACATCGGCGTGACCGAGGCCGGCACCTCGCTGTCGGGCACGGTCAAGTCCGCAGTAGGCGTCGGCATCCTGCTCGCCGAGGGCATCGGCGATACCGTCCGTGTCTCGCTCACTGCCGATCCGGTCGACGAGGTCCTCGTCGCATGGGAGATCCTCGCTGCGCTCGACCTGAGGCGTCGCACCGCCGAACTCGTCAGCTGTCCCACGTGCGCCCGGTGCCAGGTCGACCTCATCCCGATCGCCGAGGAGATCGATCGCCGTCTCCGCGAGCGCCCGAGCGCGCTCAAAGTCGCGGTCATGGGGTGCGTCGTAAACGGACCCGGCGAGGCCCGCGAGGCCGATATCGGCATCGCCGCGGGTCAAGGGGTCGGCCTCATCTTCGCCAAAGGCGAACCCCTGCGAAAGGTGCCCGAGGCGCAGATCGTCGATGCCCTCATGGAGGAGATCGACCGCATGGAGGGTCGCACTCCCTGAGTATCGGGTAGAATCGGCCAACAGCGGGTGCGCGCCGGCAAGCGTCCGCACGCCGCCCTCAACGCCGTATCCGCCATCCGGGAGGTCGAACCACGTGTCACGCGATCGAGTCGCACTCCGCGCCAGCTCGCTCTACGCGCCCACCTTGAAGGAAGTCCCGGCCGAGGCGGAGATCGCCTCGCACCGTCTCATGCTCCGTGCGGGTCTCATCCGCAAGGCAGCAGCGGGTATCTACTCGTTCCTGCCCCTCGGCTACCGCAGCGTGCGCAAGGTCGAACAGGTCGTCCGCGAGGAGATGGACGCGATCGGATCGCAGGAAGTGCTGCTCCCCATCGTACAGCCCGCTGAGCTCTGGTACGAGTCAGGCCGCTGGACCGATTACGGTCCCGAGCTCGCCCGCCTGACCGACCGCGCGGGGCGTGAGTTCTGTCTCGGCCCGACGCACGAGGAGATCATCACCGCGCTCGTCCGTAACGAGGTGCGCTCATACCGCGACCTGCCGCTCTCGCTCTACCAGATCAACATGAAGTTCCGCGACGAGATGCGGCCGCGGTTCGGCCTGTTGCGCGGTCGTGAGTTCATCATGAAAGACGCCTACTCGTTCCACGAGTCCCAAGAGTCTCTCCAGGAGCACTACGATGAGCAGGCCGACGCATACGGGCGTATCTGCGACCGTCTCGGCCTCACGTGGCGTCCTGTCGCTGCCGAATCCGGCCAGATCGGCGGGAAGGTGACGACCGAGTTCATGGCGCTCGCCGACTCCGGCGAAGCCGAGCTCGTCTACTGCGCATGCGGCTGGGCCGCGAACGTGGACGCCGCCGAGGCGATCGTGCCGCGCAACCCCGCCGTCACGGAACCGCGCGACCTCGAGAAGGTGCCGACACCCGGTCTCAGGACGATCGCCGAGCTCGCCGAGGCCTTCGACATCTCGGAGCATGACACCGTCAAGACGATGGCAGGCAAGACCCCTGAAGACCGTCTCGTCTTCTTCTGCGTGCCGGGCGACCGCGAACTCAACCCGGTGAAGGCGGGATGGGCGGTGCCCGGTGTCGAACTCCTCGCAGAGGAGGATTTCGCGGCCTTCGGGATCCCCAAAGGCTCCCTCGGCCCGGTCGACCCGCCCGAGAACGCCCTCATCGTCGCAGACCGCTCGCTCGAGGCCGAGGTCGCGTGGGGGATCGGAGCGAACGAGGACGACTTCCACTACTTCGGCGCCATGCCGGGACGCGACTTCGAGGTCGACCAGTGGGCCGATCTGGTCGCCGCCCGCCCAGGTGACGGTTGTCCCGAGTGCGGCGGGACGCTCGAGGGTGCGCGTGGCATCGAGGTCTCGCAAGTCTTCCAGCTCGGCACGAAGTACTCCGAGTCGATGGGCGCGACGTTCACCGCCGAGGACGGCTCCGAGAAGCCGTTCGTCATGGGTTGCTACGGTGTCGGCATCACCCGGTCGCTCGCAGCCGTCATCGAACAGCACCACGACGATGACGGCATCGTTTGGCCGATGAGCGTCGCGCCGCTGCACGTCGCGGTCATCCCCCTTTCGGTAGGGGACGACGTCGTGTACCCGGTCGCAGAACGGCTCTGGCACGCGTTCGCCGAGGCGGGCGTCGAGACCGTCATCGACGACCGCGACGAGCGTGCCGGTGTCAAGTTCGCGGACAACGAGCTCATCGGCTACCCGATCCTCGTGATCGTCGGCAAGAAGGGCGTGGCGGCCGGCGTGGTGGAGGTCAAGAACCGCGCGACCGGTGAGCGGACGGAGGTCGCCATCGACGAGGCTGTCGATGTGGTGACCGCCATCGTGGAGGCAGCACTCGCACGGTAGGGAGCGACATGGAGAAGCGGAAGGACCTCAGCTGCGGCGTACCCGCGCTCGATGCGGTACTCGAGGGCGTGTGGGCGGGGGACAATATCGTCCTGCAGGTCGACCGCTTGGACGACTTCCGCACGTTCGCCGACCGCTACTGCCGCTACACGCAACAGGCCGGGCGTAAGCTCGTCTACTTCCGCTTCGCCGACCACGAGCCGTTCTTGCCCGATGACGTCCCTGCCGAGATACACCGACTCGACCCGGGCGCAGGGTTCGAGCAGTTCATCTCGCAGGTGCTGACCGTCATCGACCGCAATGGCCACGACAGCGTCTACTACCTCTTCGACTGCTTGTCCGGGCTCGCAGTCGACTGGTACTCGGACCGGATGCTCGGCAACTTCTTCCGCCTGACCTGCCCGTACCTCTACGACTACGACACGGTCGCGCTCTTCGCGCTTCTGCGCGAGGTGCCGACCCCGCTCGCGTCGCGCGTCATCCACGACACGGCGCAGGTGGTCCTCGACGTCTACTGCAGCGCCGAGACGATCTACGTTCTGCCGCTCAAGGTGTGGGAGCGAAGCTCGCCGACGATGTACATGCTGCACGCCTGGGACGGTGACGAGGTCAATCCGGTGACGCAGAGCGTGGTTCTCGCCGAGATACTCTCGAACACGCCCCAACCATGGGTCGACCCGAGCGCCGACCTGCCGGGACCCTGGACGCAATCGTTCATGGAGGCACAGGCGCTGCGCACCGCGATGCATGCGGGCAGCGCAGTTTCCGAGGACGTCGACCGCATCACCGATCGGCTCATCAAGATGCTCCTCAGTCGCGACGAGAACGAGGAGCTCTTCAAGTTGTGCACCGAGTACCTCGACATCGACGATCTCGTCGCGGTTGGCAAGCG
>SLCP01000026.1 GCA_007125735.1 Coriobacteriia bacterium
GATCGCGCTCGCCGGAGTAGCGCTCGTCGCCGAGCCACTCGCCCTCCGAGCCCCAGTAGATGTCCTCCTCGGGCTCCCAGATGTCCTCGCGACCGCCGCCGAAGCCCGCGGTCTTGAACCCCATCGACTCGAGAGCGACGTTCCCGGCGAGGATCATGAGGTCAGCCCAGGAGATCTTACGGCCATACTTCTGCTTGACCGGCCAGAGCAGACGGCGCGACTTGTCGAGGTTGGCGTTGTCCGGCCAGCTGTTGAGGGGCGCGAAGCGCTGCGAGCCCGAGCCGCCACCGCCTCGGCCATCGCCCGAGCGGTACGTGCCGGCGCTGTGCCACGCCATGCGGATCATGAGCCCGCCGTAGTGGCCATAGTCCGCTGGCCACCACTCCTGCGACTCGGTCATAAGCGCGCGGAGGTCCTGTTTCACCGCGTCGAGATCGAGTGACGCGAACTCCTCGGCGTAGTCGAACTCCTCGCCCATCGGGTCGCCCGCAGGCGGGTTCTGGTGGAGGATCTTGAGGTTGAGCTGGTCAGGCCACCAGTCCTTGTTCGAGGTACCGCGTAGCTTGCTGAGATCGCCCATGGTTGAAACCCCTCTCTTGGTGCTCGTGTTCGGTCGTCTATGTCTTGCGCCGGCTGCGGCGCGTGGTACCTGTACTCCGTTCGCACTCAGTGCATACCCCGCGCAACCGGACCTCGACGGTCTCAACGCTCCCGATCCCGGCGCTACTCGCAGACGCTCGAACTTTATCGAGGGCCGGGTCGACGATGTCGTGCGCGGCGCCACATCGCATACACACGAAGTGGTGGTGGTGCTCGAGGTTGGCGTCGTACCTTACTGGTCCGTGCGTGAGAGTCGTGCGCGTCACGCACCCCAGCTCTACGAGCGTGGCGGCGGTGCGGTACACGGTGTCGCGCGAGATGGTCGGGATCCTGGTGCGCACGTTGCGGTAGATCGTCTCTGCATCGGGATGCGCTTCGGAGCCCGCGATCTCCCGCACGACCTCGATGCGCTGGTGCGTCAGCCTCATGCCGCGCGCGCGCAACGCATCCTTCATCTCCTCGACCCGACGCTCCATCTCATCGTGCGCGACCGGCATGCTGCCTCCTTGCTGCGTATTGTTCTTATCCCAGAATCTTTCGCAGTAAACAACCCACGCGGGACGCGCGCCTGGAGATCCAGAGCCATCGGGGCGACCGTGACATGGACGGCTCCGTGGGGAATCTCCTTTTCAGGCCGTTGGACGCGCCTTGCCCCACCATGCTCACACAGCGAAAGGACGCTGCATGCCTCGTGTGAAGCTCGATGCCACCGCCCCCGACTTCACGCTCCCCGACTTCTCCGGTGAGCCCGTCAGCCTCTCGGGCTTTCGCGGGAGGGCGCACGTGCTGCTCGTCTTCAATCGAGGCTTCTATTGACCGTTCTGCCGCAGGCACATGGCGCAGTTGCGCAACCAACACTCCGAGTTCGTGAACCGCACCGTCGAGATCGTCGTCGTGGGCCCGGAAGACGCCTCGGCGTTCTTGCGGTACTGGAAGGCGCATGACCTGCCCTTCATCGGCCTTCCCGACCCGACCCACTCAGTGCTCAAGCTCTACGGTCAGCAGGTCAACCTCTTCAAGCTTGGACGCATGCCGGCCCAGGTGCTCATAGACAGGGACGGGGTCGCCCGGTTCGTGCACTACGGCCACAGCATGCACGACATCCCTGATACCGCCGAGGTGCTCGCGCTCGTCGACGAGATCGACGGCGCGGCGAGAGCCGAGACGAGTGCCTGAGAAGGCGCCCGTAGTACACGTCTGCGAGCTTTCACGCGTCCCGCCGGACACGCGAACCGCCCTGGTATCATGTTCGTAGGCGAGCAGCGTGCACCGGACCAAGGCCAGCATTCGCTGGGGAGGCGGGCTGTGGGCGATTCGGCACGCGACACAACGACGGAAACGACCTTCCTGTCGATTATCGACGAGGCTCCCGATGCCATATTCGTGGGCACGGGAGGTCGGTTCGCCTTCGTCAACAAGGCCATGTGCTCGCTCATCGGAGTTGCTGCGGCCGACGACCTCATCGGCACGCCGGCGCTCGACATCGTTCACCCGGACTACCGGCAAGCCGTCAAAGAGCGCATGCGGGCGCTCGACGAGAGCGGGACTCGACAACCAGCGCGCGAGGTCGTCTTCCTCCGCGCCGATGGCAGCGAGATACCGGTCGAGACCAAAGCCACCCCGATCACGTACGAGGGACGCGACAGTAGCCTCGTGTTCGTCAGGGACATCACCGAGCGCAAGGCCGTAGAAGCGGAACTCGCGTACCAGCATGACCTCATGCAATACGTGATCGAGCACGACCGCAGCGCCATCGCCGTACACGACACGGACCTGCGCTACATCTACGTGAGTCAGCGGTATCTCGATGACTACCGGGTGACCGAGGCCGAGGTCATCGGCAAGCATCACTACGACGTTTTCCCCGACATCCCCGAGAAGTGGCGTGAGGTCCATCGCCGCGCACTTGCCGGCGAGGTGCTGCGCGCCGATGAGGACTTCTTCATCCGCGAAGACGGCAGTGTGGACTGGACGAGCTGGGAGTGTCGCCCCTGGTACGAGAAGGACGGCTCGATCGGCGGCATCATCCTCTACACGGAAGTGATCAACGCACGCAAGGAGGCAGAGCAGGAACTCGCACGCCATCGCGACCATCTTGAGGAGATCGTAGCCGAGCGCACGCGCGAACTCGAGCAACTCAATGTCGAACTTGCGGAAGCGACGAAGGCCAAGAGCGCGTTCCTCGCGAGCATGAGCCACGAACTGCGGACCCCGCTCAATTCGATAATCGGGTTCTCCGGAATGATGCTGCAGGGGATGGTTGGTCCGCTCTCCGAGGAACAGGAGAAGCAGATCGGCATGGTGTATCGGTCGGGCAGGCACCTGCTCTCCTTGGTCGATGAGATCCTCGACCTCACAAAGATCGAGTCTGGCCTGGTGACGATCGAGTATGAGACGTTCGACCCATCGACCGTGCTCTCAGAGGTCGCTGGTGCTTTGAGCCCTCTGGCGACCGAGAAGGCGCTCGAAGTCGTCGTTCGCCCGTCCGCCGACCTAGGGCTGATCTCTTCGGACTACGGCAAAGTGAAACAGGTGCTCCTCAATCTCGCAGGGAATGCAGTGAAGTTCACCGACTTCGGGCGCGTCGAGCTAGCCGCATTCGCGGGTAGTGACGAGCACGTCGAGTTCACCGTCACAGACACCGGTCCGGGCATTCCGGCCGAGCACGTGGAGAAGATATTCGAGCCTTTCGTCCAAATCGAAGGCGGTGCGCAGTCCAAACCAGGCGGAACAGGCCTCGGCCTGTCCATCTGCAGGGAGTTCGCCCTGCTGCTCGGAGGCGAGATCACCGTTGAGAGCGAGATCGGAAGCGGGTCTGCGTTCACCTTCAGGCTGCCGAGAAGACCGCCGGACGACGGGCCGTAGTCGAACGGAACGCCTGCTTCGCTGACCTGGCCTACGTCCGGCGGTGCCTCACTGCGGATCCTCGGGGCACAGTTTGACAACGTCACACACTGCGCGCCGCGCGCGTTCGTCAGCGTGCACATGATATGCGCACATGTTGCTCGTGCGAGATCGCCCCTACGGCGTCAAGCCTGCCGCCGCGAGAGCTGCAGCCCGCACCACGTTGGTCACGGCGTTCGTGCCGCCGAAGAACGTCATGAAGTCGATCTCAGCGGCGTTTGCGGTAAGAGCGGTCGCCGTGTCTGCGTTGAGCACGGTCGGGGTGGTCAGCAGCATGACGCTGCCGGCCTTGCCCTGCACCACGCCGCCTGCAAGCGCATCGGGGAAGTCCGTGCCGGTGGTGATGCCCACACGGTCCCAGACGTGATCGGCGCTCTCGACCGCGTAGGTCGCGACATCCACGGCCGTCGCGTAGCGGTCGGCACCTGCGAGACGCTCAACGTCGCCGGTAAGCAGGTTGTCGAGCACGGTCTCGGTCTGCGGACTCACCACAGCCGTGCCGCCGAGGATGAGCGCGTCGGTCACGTCTTCCATCGCAGCCACGGTCGCAGGCGAGAGCCCGGTCGTGGGATTGGCGAGGAAGAGCGGCCACTTCTGCGCGGCAGCAAGCGGTGCTGCAGCGAGCGCATCGGGGAAGTTGCCGCCGGTGGCCACGAAGGCCATACCGTCGTACTCATCGTCGAGGATCTCGATGACCTCGAGTGCGACCTGGTTGGCGGTGTCGTAGCGGTCGGTGCCCGCGATGCGGTCGACGTTGGCTGCACCGAGAGCGGTGTTGAGCGCGGTCTCGACCGCAGGACCCACAGCAGCGGTGCCGCCGAGGATGATCGCATCGGTCGCGCCGAGGCGTGTGATCTCAGCGAGCACGCCTGCGGGAACGGTGTCGGTGCCCACGAGCAGGATCGGGCCGTCGACCGCACCGGCGAGCGCGGTGCCGCCAAGGGCATCGGGCCAGTTCATGCCGGTGGCGATGACCACGGTGTCGACACTGCCGTCTTCAGGGTAGGCGAGCTTGGATGCCTCGATGGCGGTCGCGAAGCGGTTCGCGCCTGCGACGTTGATGACGGGCGGCGCGGGATCCGTGCCGCTTACCTCGAAGCTGGCGCTGTTCTCGTCCTCGACGTTGCCGGCCACATCAACGCTCCAGTATGCGAGCTCATGAGTGCCCGGGCCGAAGGTGAGTGCCTCGTCGTACGCGGCTGCCTCACCGTCTCCGATACGGTAGTAGGTCGCGGCGACACCTGAGACGGCATCGGTGGCTTCGAGCGAGATGGTCGCGCTGTCGACGTACTCGGCAAGCGCGTCAGACGTGGTCACCGGCGGTGCGGTGTCGACCTTGAACTCGACCGTGCGCGTTGGATTGGTGCTGCTTTCGACTTCGATGGCCCGGTGGTAGAGCACGTGCTCGCCGTCGGTGACGCCAGACACGTCCCCTCCATCGACCCAGTCACCATCTCCGAGCTTCCACTCCACGCGCTCGACACGTGGCACCAGGCTGGGATCGTTCGCCTCGACGCTGATGCTCGGCGTGGTGACGTACCAGCCCATCAGCCCATCTGTCTCGGCCGGGTCGAACA
>SLCP01000199.1 GCA_007125735.1 Coriobacteriia bacterium
GACAGTTCCGACCAGCTCTCCTGCTCGTTTTGCGGGAAGAGCCAGCGGCAGGTCCGCAAGCTCATCGCCGGACCGGGCGTCTACATCTGCGACGAGTGCATCGAGCTCTGTAACGATATCGTCGAAGACGAGTTGCCTGCCGAGTCGATCGCTCCTGCGGTAGACGAGGAACTCCCCACGCCGCAGCAGATCCTCGCGACGCTCAACGACTACGTTGTGGGGCAGGAGCGGGCCAAGAAGGTGCTCGCGGTCGCGGTCTACAACCACTACAAGCGCATCCGCGCGACACCGGCTTCCGGCGGCGAGGAGGTCGAGCTCTCCAAGAGCAACATCCTCATGCTCGGCCCGACCGGCTGCGGCAAGACGCTGCTCGCCCAGACACTCGCCCGCATCCTCAAGGTGCCCTTCGCTATCGCCGACGCGACCGCGCTCACCGAGGCCGGCTACGTGGGCGAGGACGTCGAGAACATCCTGCTCAAGCTCATTACCGCCGCTGACTTCGACGTCAAGCGCGCCGAGGTCGGCATCGTCTACATCGACGAGATCGACAAGGTCGCGCGCAAGGCCGAGAACCTCTCGATCACGCGCGACGTGTCGGGCGAGGGCGTGCAGCAGGCGCTGCTGAAGATCCTCGAGGGCACCGAGGCTGCCGTGCCGCCTCAGGGTGGGCGCAAGCACCCGCAACAGGAGCTCATCCGCATCGACACGACCAACGTGCTGTTCATCCTCGGCGGGGCGTTCGTGGGACTCGAAAAGATCGTCGCGGACCGTGTGGGCAAGAAGGGACTCGGCTTTGGGGCCGATCTCCAAGACGCCTCGAAGCACGCGACCGGCGAGCTCTTTGGCCAGGTGCTGCCGGAGGACTTGCACGCGTTCGGCCTCATCCCCGAGTTCGTGGGCAGGCTGCCGGTCGTGGCTTCCGTCGATGACCTGACCGAGGACGACCTCGTCGAGATCCTCACCGGTCCCAAGAACGCGCTCGTCAAGCAGTATCGCCGCCTGTTCGAGCTCGAAGGCGTCGAACTGAGCTTCACCGAAGAGGCGCTCCGCGCGGTCGCGCGTCAGGCGATCACGCGCGGCACCGGCGCACGCGGCTTGCGGTCGATCCTCGAGAGTCTGCTGCTCGACACGATGTACGAGCTGCCGGACGCCACCGACATCGATAAGGTCGTGGTGACCGAGGAGACCGTCGAAGGCGCCGTGCCGCCAACGCTCGTGCGCGGCGGGGGCAGCGAGTCCGAGGCGACCGCGTAGCTTGCGGTGCGCACGCTCGCGCTGCGGCCCAGCGTGAAATCAGCGGAAAACGAGGAAGGCACCGGTTTCGGCCGGTGCCTTCCATGCATGTGAGGAAGGCTTCCGTCCTCGCAGCCGAATTCCTCGGCCGGTCGGGGTCCGTCGCCTGCCACGGGCGATCGGTCGGTTACCTTCGGGAGAAAGTATACCCCAGAATGAACGAGGGGGGAACCAGCAGTTTTGTGGCGGTGTTCCGGAGCCACAGGTGGAACAGACACCAGAAAAGGGGAGGGCACCGGCTTCTGGACGGTGCCCTCCATGCATGTGAGAAAGCTTCCCGTTCGCTGGCCGAGAACCCGTCTCGACCGTATGCCCCTTCCGCCTGCCACGAGCGTCGGGCGGGTGCTTTCTAGTGGCGAGTATATACCAAGATTGCGAAAGATGAAAGCACCTTAAGACAAGGGGACTGCGTGGATTCTGTGGAGGCACTGCAGCTGACGGGAAGCGAGGGACGGCGCCGGCTCTTGCGCGCCGACGCCGTCCATCGTGAAGAGAGCACCCCTGAGGGTGATCTCTCCTACAGTATACGACCGATCTTGCCCGCCATAAAGGGCGCATTCCCTCGGTGCACATCTCCTCGGCGACTAGGTTAGAATCATCCCACTGTCCGCAGCGAGGAAGAGGATGCGCACCGTATGAGTGAGCTGCCCAAGGCATACGATCCCAAGGCCGTCGAGGGTCCGGTCTTCGCCTCGTGGACGGAGGGGCGCTACTTCGAGCAGCATCCGCTCGCGAACGGGGTACGGCCCTTCTCGGTGGCCATCCCGCCGCCCAACGTCACCGGCTCGCTCCACATGGGCCACGCGCTCAACAACACCATCCAGGACGTGGTCGTGCGCCGCGTGCGTATGACCGGCCGCCCCACGCGCTGGGTCGTGGGTACCGATCATGCGGGCATCGCCACGCAGAACAAGGTCGAGCAGAAACTGGCTGCCGAGGGGACCTCGCGCCACGATCTGGGCCGCGACGCGTTCGTCGAGGCGTGCTGGGAGTGGCGTCGCGAGCATGGTTCGACCATCATCACGCAGCTCAAGGCGATGGGGTGTTCGTGCGACTACTCCGACGAGTGGTTCACGATGGACCCGACCTACCAGGAGGCGGTGCGCAAGGTCTTCGTCGACTGGTACGAAGCCGGCCTCATCTACCGAGGCAAGCGCATCATCAACTGGTGTCCGCGCTGTTCGACCGCGCTCTCCGACATCGAGGTCGAGCACGAGGACCTCGACAGCAACCTGTGGCACTTCCGCTACCCGCTCGCCGAGCCGGCCGCCGACGGCCGCGACCACGTGGTCGTCGCCACGACGCGTCCCGAGACGATGCTCGGCGACACGTGCGTCGCCGTCCACCCGGATGACGACCGCTACCGCGACATCGTGGGCGCCACGGTGGTGCTGCCGCTCCTCGGCCGGGAGATCCCCGTGGTTGCGGACAGCTACGTCGACCCGTCGTTTGGGACCGGTGCGGTCAAGGTCACACCCGCGCATGACCCCAACGACTTCGAGATCGCCGAGCGCCACGGGTGCGCCAAGGTCAACATCATGAACGCCGATGCGACCATCTCCGAGGAGGGCGGGCCCTACGCCGGGCTCGATCGCTACGAGGCGCGCCGTCGCATCGTCGCCGATATGGAAGCCGCAGGCCTGCTCGCAGACACCGACCCGCACGTCCACTCGGTCGGACATTGCTACCGCTGCCACACCACGATCGAGCCGTGGCTCTCCGACCAGTGGTTCGTCGACATGCAGCCGCTTGCCGCACCCGCGATCGAGGCGGTGCGCGACGGGCGCGTCACATTCCACCCCAAGCGGTGGGAGAACGTCTACTACCACTGGATGGAGAACATCCGCGACTGGTGCATCTCGCGCCAGCTGTGGTGGGGCCACCGCATCCCGGTGTTCTACTGCGACGCGCCGGAGTGCGACACCTCAGCCGTCGCCTCCATGACCGATCTGGCCGAGTGCCCCGCGTGCGGCGGACCGGTGCGCCAAGACGAGGACGTGCTCGACACGTGGTTCTCCTCGCAACTGTGGCCGTTCGCGACGTTCGGCTGGCCGGAGCACACGCCCGAGCTCGACTACTTCTACCCCACGAGCGTGCTCTCGACCGCGCGCGACATCCTGTTCCTCTGGGTCGCGCGCATGATCATGAGCGGCATGTATTGCGTGGATGACAAGATCCCCTTCGACGATGTCATCATCCACCCCACGGTCTTCAACGCCGAGGGCAAGCGCATGAGCAAGTCGCTCGGAACCGGCATCGACCCGCTCGACCTCATGGAGAAGTACGGTGCCGACGGCATGCGCTTCGGCCTCATGCTCCAGACCACCGGCAGCCAGGATATCCGCTTCTCCGAGGAGAAGCTGCTCTCGAGCCGCAACTTCGCCAACAAGATCTGGAACGCGAGCCGCTTCGTCTTCATGAACCTCGGCGAGGACTACGAGCCCGGCCCGCCCGAGGTCGCTACCGTCGCCGACGCCTGGATCCTCTCGCGCCTCGCCGGACTCGCGGCGACCGTCGACGAGGGGCTTGCGACGTACCAGTTCGGCGAGGTCGCCCGCGCGCTCTACGAGTTCTTCTGGAGCGAGTTCTGCGACTGGTACATCGAGCTGTCGAAGATCCGCCTGACCGCCGGTGCGCGCGGCGATGCGACCGCCGACGACCGCGCCGCGCGTCTCGCCGCGCAGCGCAACCTCGTGTTCGTGCTCGACACGGCGCTGCGTCTGTTGCACCCGATGATGCCGTTCGTGACCGAGGAGATCTGGCGCCGCCTCCCGCTCGATGAGGCCGAGCGCGCTCCCTCGCTCATGGTCGCGGCCTGGCCCAACCCGGCCGGGCTTACCGGCTACCTCGACGAGGGCGCCGAGCGCTCCGTGAGCCGCATGCTCGAGATCGTCGTCGCGGTGCGTGCTGTCCGCGCCCGCTACAACATCTCGCCCAAGCAGGGCCTCAGCGTCGTGATCCGCACGCAGGCCGCGACCGACGACGAGATGCTCGCCGCCGAGTTCGGCTACGTGCACGCGCTCGCGGGCATCGACTCGGTCTCGGCGGGTGTCGATGCCGTCAAGCCGCCGCACTCGGTGAGCTCGGTGGCCGCCGGTATGGAGGTCTACGTGCCGCTCGAGGGCATCGTCGACTTCGACGCCGAGCGCGCGCGGGTCGCGAAGACGCTCGCGTCTGCGGCGGAAGACCTCGCCAAGGTCGAGCGCAAGCTCGCCAACGAGGGCTTCCTCGCCAAGGCCGCGCCCGAGGTCGTCGCCAAGGAGCGCGCCAAGGAGGCCGAGCTCGCCGAGAAGGTCGGCGCGCTGCGCACCCAGCTCGACGAGCTCGAGGGGTAGGGCCGGGCCGGTGGCGGCCGAGGCCGACTCCGCGACGGGTTCCAGGGCCGGCAGAGGCCGCGCCTTCACCTACGCCGACGCGCTCGCCGCGCTCTCCTCGGCGCTGACCTTCGGCATCAACCCGTCGCTCGCGCCCATCACGGCGATGGCCGAGGCGCTCGGCCGCCCGCACGACACGTTCGCGAGCGTGCAGGTGACCGGCACCAACGGCAAGTCATCGACCGCGCGTCTTACCGCGGCGCTGCTGCGTGCGCACGGGATGCGCGTCGGCCTCTACACGAGCCCGGAGCTGCACTCCTACACCGAGCGCATCGAGATCGACGGCGTGCCGGTGGCCGAGGAGGAGTTCGCCGCCGCCGTGGCTGCCGCGCTCGATGTCGCGGACACGCTCGCTGCGGGCTCGCCTCCCGCATCCGGCCCCGCTGCAGCCACGTCGCCCGTCGCCGGCTCC
>SLCP01000096.1 GCA_007125735.1 Coriobacteriia bacterium
ACATGAACGCCGCGGCGCTGCTCGCGGTTGGCGAGGTGCCCGATGCGCGCACCTTCGCGATCGAGGCCCGGCGCTCGAACACCGACCACCCCGTCCGCTCGATCGACATGAACCGGCAGATCGGCCAGCACGTGGTCGACGAGACCGCTCTCGGCGTCGACCTCTCCAACCCCGACGTGCGCGTGTACGTCGAGGTCGTGCAGGGCGACGCGTACGTCTTCAGCCGGAAGTACCCTGGTGTTGGGGGCTTGCCGGTGGGTACCGCCGGCACCGTCGTCTCGCTGCTCTCGGCCGGGATCGACTCGCCAGTCGCCACGTGGCGCCTCATGAAGCGCGGCGCGGTCGTGGTGGGCGCCCACTTCTCGGGCCGTCCGCAGACGAGCGACGCCTCAGAGCGTCTCGTGGCGCAGATAGGCGATGCTCTCTCGCGCTACGGTGGCATCGGCCGCATCTACGTCGTGCCCTTCGGCGACCTCCAACGCGAGATCTCGCTCGCCGCACCGCCTGACCTCCGCGTATTGCTCTACCGCCGCCTTATGGTGCGCGTGGCCGAGGAGTTCGCCGCACTCGAACGCGCTAAGGCGCTCGTGACGGGCGAATCCCTCGGCCAGGTCGCCTCGCAGACGCTCGACAACATCGCGGCGGTCGATGACGTGGCCACGCTACCGGTCTTGCGCCCGCTCATCGGCACGGACAAGCTCGAGATCGTCGCCGAGGCCCGTGCGGTGGGCACCTACGAGCTCTCGACCGTCGACCACACCGATTGCTGCACGCTCTTCATGCCGCGCACGCCCGCGACGCGTGCTACGGTCGCCGAGGTGCGCGCCGCCGAGGAGGAACTCGACATCGAGCGCATGGTCACCGATGCGGTCGCCTCGGCCGAGTATCGCGACTTCCCGTGCGTGGCGTACCGGGCGCCCAAGCGTCTACCGGAGGGCGTCGTCGCGGCAGGAACGCACTGATGAGCGGGTCGCCTGTTGACGCGTCGTCCCAAGACGCTTCGCCCGCTGAGGCTCCGACTCGCGATCGCATCGCCCCCGTGCGCGTGCTGGCGCTCGAGCCGTACTACGGCGGTTCGCACCGCGCGGTGCTCAATGGGCTCGTCGCCCACCTCGGTCCGCGGTTCGAGTGGACGCTACTCACGCTTCCGGCTCGCAAGTGGAAGTGGCGGATGCGCGGCGCGGCGATCACGATGGCGACCGAGGCGCGCCGGCTCGCGGATGAGCGGCGGGAGAGTGCAGCCACCGATACCCGGCACGGCTCGGCGGGTGAGACCACGGACCGGCCTCCGTGGGACCTCGTGTTCGCCTCCACGTTCGTGAACCTCGCCGAGTTCAAAGGGCTCGCGGGCGCCGATATCGCGGCGATACCCGCGATCGTGTACTTCCACGAGAACCAGCTTGTCTACCCCAACCGGCACGAGGCCGAGTGGGACTTCCAGTTCCCGCTCACCAACCTCACGAGCGCGCTCGCGGCCGACCGCTGCCTCTTCAACACGCGCTGGAACCTCGACCGGTTTGTCGCCGAGACCGCGCCGTTCCTCAAGCGCTTTCCCGACCACCATCCCACGGGCATCGCCGAGCGGATCGCAGCGAAGTCAGCCGTGCTTGCCCCACCGTTCGATCCCCGGGTGTTCGACGGCGCTCTGCCGCCGACACGCGGTCCGCGCCCCCGCATCGTGTGGCCGCACCGCTGGGAGCACGACAAGGACCCGGAGGCGTTCTTCAGTGCAGTCGGGCAACTCGCCGCAGAGGGGCTCGACTTCGAGGTCGCGATCGCTGGACAGGCGTTCCGCGAGACCGCCGATGCGATGCAGGAGGCCGCCGCGGCACTCGGCGACCGGCTCGTGCATGTCGGGGAACCCGAGTCACGTGCGGCGTACGCGCGACTGCTCGCCTCGGCCGACATCGCGGTCTCGACCGCGCGAAACGAGTTCTTCGGACTCGCGATGGTCGAGGCGTGCTACTGCGGCGCCTACCCGCTCGTGCCCGACCGGCTCGCATACCCCGAACTCTATCCGGACGAGCATCGCTACACGCACCACGACGGCCTCGTCGCGAAGTTGCGATCGCTCGTGCTCGAACCGCCCGCGCCGTTCGCCGCACGCGCGGTGGTCGAGCGCTTCACATTCGCGCGTCTTACCCCGCGCTACGCCGAGGAGTTCGAGCAGGTAGCGCGAGGCGGTTGACACCCAGGCCTCTGAGGCGTTGAATGGGTGACTGAACGTTCAGTCAGTCCACGACGCGCCCTGAGGGTCCAGAAGGAGTCACCGTGCCAGATACCAGCACGTCGAGCACTCCCGACGCCCGTGCCCGCATCCTCGAGAGCGCGATAGCGCTTCTCGGCCGGAGAGGGTACGACTCGGTCAGCGTCGCCGACATCGCCTCAGAGAGCGGTGTCTCCACGGCGCTCATCTACTACCACTTCGCCGACAAGGAGTCGCTCCTTCGCTCGATCATCGAGCGGGCGACCGAGGCGTTCGATGCCAACGCTCGGGTCGCCCTCGATGCACCCGGCAGCGCAGCCGAGCGTATCGAGCGGTTTACCGCCGTACGCATCAGAGACGTAAGCGCGAACGCGAGTCTCGTCCGTATCCTCGTGCGCCCTATCACCGATCCCGAAGGACCGCTCGCCGCGGAACTCCTCGAGGCCATCTCGGGCACCATCGGCGCGATCGCGGCCGTCATCGAGGAGGGGATCGGAGCCGGCGAATTCGAGGCGGTCGACCCGTGGGTCGCTGCGGAGTGCCTCTTCGCGCTCATCAACACGCGCGTCGCCGCTGGCGTACTCGAGGTGCCCTACGCCGAGCGTCTCGACTACGGCGACGAACGAGAGCACGCCGCATTCGTCTCCCGCCTGTTCCTGCGAGGTATCGCCCGCTGATGCTGAACCGGTTCGCTACGTTCGTCGTCTACCAGCGCCGCGCCGTGCTCGCGCTCGCGGGGCTGCTACTCGTCTTCGGTGTGTTCGGGATGATGAACACGTCGATCAACTACGACATGCTCTCGTACCTGCCCGACGACCTCGACTCGGTCAAGGGCTATGCGATCCTCAACGACGACTTCTCGCTCGGCAACACCGCGCAGGTCATGGTAGTGGGCGCCTCCGACCGGCAGGTGCAGCGGCTCACCGAGCGGGTCGCTCTCATCGAAGGCATCGCCGAGGTGACCTGGGTCGACGACCTGGGAGACCTTGCCGTGCCGCGACCGTTCTGGGAACACGATCTCGCTGATTCGTACTTCGCGGACGACGCGACCTTCTTCCAGGTCAGCTTCGCCGAGAGCGCGAACGACCCGCTCACGCGCTCGGCCGTCAACGAGTTGCGCGAGGTGCTCGAGGATTCCGAGGCGTACATCGCCGGGGTCCAGCAGCTCGAGCTCGAAGACATCATGGACGCCGACTCGACCCGGTTCACGGTCGCTGCTCTCGTGCTCGTGTCGATCGCACTCCTGCTGACCGTGCCCTCGGTCATCGTGCCGCTTCTCTTCGTGGTCACGATCGGAGTCGCGGTCGTCTACAACCTCGGCGCCGCGTTCTACCTCGGCCAGGAGATGTCGTACCTGACCGGCGTCATCGTGCTCGCGCTCCAGTTCGCGGTCACGATGGATTACGCGCTCTTCCTCTACCATCGCTACGAGCAGGAGCGTAGGCGCGCCGACAACGAGACTGCGATGGTCGTTGCGGTCTCGAGCACGTTCAAGTCGATCGCCGCCGCCGCACTCACGACCACGGCAGGCTTCCTCGCGCTCGGGGCGATGCGTCTTGGGTTCGGGGAGGACATGGGTTTCACGCTCGCGCGCGGCGTCGTCATCACGGTCGTCGCGGTGATGACGGTCTTGCCGGCGCTCCTGCTGACCTTCGACGGCGTGGTGCGCCGATTCGCCCACAAGGTCTACCTGCCCGATTTCCACGCCCTCGGCGGTTGGCTCGCGCGCCGTGCCGTCCCGGTGACGGTGGTCTTCGCGCTGGCGTTCGTCCCGGCGCTCTGGAGCTACGACCGGCTTGAACTCAGCTACGACCTCGACGGGGCGCTCCCGGAGGACCTGCCGTCGCTGCGCGCGACGGAGCGTCTGGCCGATGAGTTCGGTCGTGCACAGACGTTCTTCATCGTGGCCGAGGAAACCGGCCGCGTGGCCGACCTCGACCGTCTCACGAACGCCGTCGAGGACGTGGACGGGGTCAATGGCACCGTCTCGTTCACGCAGGTAGCGTCCCCGCTCATCCCGGCAGAGTTCATCCCCGAGCAGGCACGCGAGGGCTTCGTCAAGGACGGCTACACGTACGTGAGCGCCGACGTGCCCTTCGATTTCGGCGATCCCCGCACCGATGACATCATCGATGATCTGCGGGATGTGGCCGCCGAGTATCCCGGCACGGCGTACGTGACCGGTCAGAGCGTTCTCTTTGGCGACATGGAGGAGACCTCGCGGGGCGATGTCGGCAGAGTGAACCTGCTCTCTATCACGGCCATCGCGCTCATCGTCGCACTGGTGTTCCGCTCCCTCGCCGTGCCAGCGGTGCTTCTTGCGGCGATCCAGCTCGCGATCCTCTTCAACCAGGGAATCGCGTCGTTCGGGGCCACAGACGTCATCTTCATCGCCACGCTCGCCATCGGCGCGATCCAGCTCGGCGCCACGGTCGACTACGCGATCATACTGACCACACGCTACGAGGAGGAGCTTGCACGCGTTCGCGATCGGGAGATGGCGATGCGGGAAGCCCTCGGCGGCGCTGCGCCGTCGATCCTCGTCAGCGCAAGCACGATGTTCGCCGCCACCATCGGTCTTGTCTTCCTCAGCCGCGTCGACACGATCACCGACCTCACGCTCTTGGTTGCACGAGGTGCGGTCATCAGCTTCGCGGTGGTGGTCTTCCTGCTACCCGCCGTTCTCGTGGCAGCACAACCCGTTCTGGAACGTGTCAGTCTCGGCTGGCCGAGGATCGCAAGGAGATGAGGGTTTCGATGGAATCCCCGATCACTGCTTCTGCTCGAACACAGGTGACTCGTAGGGGGCGCACTGTCGCGCTCGCCCTGGTGCTGAGCAT
>SLCP01000126.1 GCA_007125735.1 Coriobacteriia bacterium
GCTTCTGCCTTCGCGCTGCTCAGCGTGGTCACCACCATCCTGACGACGATCGCCTCCGTTGCGCTCGTCGCCCTGTTCGGCTGGGGCGCACTCGGCATCATCGTCGGTGGCGTCGCCGGCAATGCCGTGGTGCTTCCGTTCATCCTCGGCCAGGTCAAGACCGAGGGGAGCCTTGCACCGGCTTCCGTCAGCCGACCGATGCTGCGCGAGTTCCTCTCGTACGGCGTCCCCCTCGTGCCGGTCGGCATCTCCTCGTGGGTGCTCATCCTCGCCGACCGCTACGTGATCGCTGCTTCACGCAGCGCCGCCGAGGTCGGTCTGTACTCCGTCGCCTACGGGCTCGGCGAGAAGATCATGCAGCTCGTGGGGATGCCCCTCCTCATCACGATGACCCCCATGCTGATGGAGGCCTACGAGAAGCACGGCCAGGAGCTCGCACAGCGCGTGCAGACGCAGTTCACCCGCTACTACCTCATGGCGGGCATCCCGCTCGTCGCCGGCCTCGCGGTCGGCGCCGAGCATTTCATGCAGGTCTTCACCGGTCAGGAGTACTGGGTCGCGGCTCCGATCATGGCGATCGTGTCGGCAAGCGTCATGTGCTACCAGCTCGCCAACATCGCCGGGACCGGCCTCGGCATCCACAAGAAGTCGAAGATCATCATGTACAACACGCTGACGGCAGCGACGTTCAACATCGTCGCCAACATCATCGTGGTACCCCGGTACGGCTACCCGGGAGCCGCGTACACCACGCTCGCCTCCTACCTCCTGCTGCTCGGACTGACGTACCTGCGCTCGCGGCCCTACATGGCGTGGCAGGTCCCATGGTCGATGCTCGCGCGGACGACCCTCTCGGCACTGGCGATGGCCGCATTGCTCTGGGCCGTGTTCGCCGGGACGGAGCCCTCCATCACCGCCCTCCTCGCGATGGCACTCGTCGCTCTCGTCGCTTACGCGGCAGCCCTCCTGCTCACTGGAGCCGTAAGGCCTGACGAGCGGGAGTACATCGGCGAACTGGCACGCCGCGCAGTCCGCTCCCGGAGGAGCAGCTAGATATGCGGATCGTCTACATACATCAGTTCTTCGCCACGCGGGAGTCCTCACTTGGGCTGATCCGCTCCTACGAGTTCGGCCGCCGCATGGTCGAGGCGGGTCACGAGGTGATCGTGATCACCAGCAGCTCGCGGCTCCCGGAGCACTTCTCGGAACGCCTCTTCTCCCGAGGAGAGATCGACGGCATCGACGTGCGCTCGGTCCGCGTGTCCTACTCGAACTACATGGGGTATGCCAGGCGCATCGTATCGTTCCTCGCCTTCACGGCCGGCGCGACGTGGCTCGCCCTGCGTGCACCCCGGCCGGACGTGGTGTTCGCGACCTCGACGCCACTGACGGTGGGCGTCCCGGGCGTGATCGCAGCCGCCCTGCGCCGCACGCCGTTCGTGTTCGAGGTGCGCGACCTGTGGCCGGAGGCCGCCATCCAGATGGGTGCCCTTCGCCGCAAGGGGGTCCTCGCGCGCGTAGCGAAGTCGCTCGAGCGCTTCCTCTATCGCCGCTCTGCCGCCGTCATCGCGCTGTCACCCGGTATGGCCGAGGGCGTCGTGGCCGAGGGCTACCCGGCCGAACGGGTGCACACGATCCCCAACTCGTGCGACCTCGACCTGTTCCACCCAGGGCCGAAGGATGGTGAACTCGTCGAGCGGTTCGGGCTCGACGGTCGGTTCGTCGTGGGTTACGCAGGCGCTATCGGACCTTCGAACGCCGTCCAGGACTCGGTTCCCAAAGCAGCCCGCATCTTGAAGGAGCGGGGACGGGACGACATCGTCTTCCTGGTCGCGGGAGACGGGAAATCCTTGCCGGAGATCCGCCAGGTGAAGGAACGCGACCGCTTGGACAACCTCCTTCTCGTCGGGCCCATGCCCAAACGTGACGTCCCCCGGCTGACACGGACCGCCGACGCGCTCATGACGCTCTTCGCCGACGTGCCGATACTCTTCACCAACTCGCCGAACAAGTTCTTCGACGGGCTCGCCACCGGGAGACCCATGATCGTGAACTCCCCCGGCTGGACCCGCGACCTGGTAGAGGAGAGCGGTGCGGGCCTCTACGTGCCCCCCGGCGACGGACGCGCTCTGGCCGACGCCATCGAGCAGCTGGCTGACGATCCGGACAGGGTACGCGAGATGGGAGACCGGGCGCGTCGCCTGGCCGAGAAGCGCTTCGGCCGTGACGACCTCGCGCGGCAGGTCATCGATGTCCTCGAGAGCGTCCGCACCTCACGCTGAGAGCGTCGTACCCACACCGTGCTTCAGCGGCGAGAGGCTTTACTCGATACCGCTCTCGCGAGCCAGCTCGTTCCAGTCCCGGCCCACCACCACGAGGATATCGGTCTCGAAGGTGTACATCCCCCTGCTCGGCACGAGCCGGTCGGTGTGCAGCTGTCTGGCGACGAGCTTCGCGGCGTCCTCGTTGTCCCGGTATACGACGAGAGTCTCGTCGTATACGAACTGATTGGCGTTCCCGACCTCACCGATCACGAAGCCGTAGGCTCCGAGCCGGTCGGCGGCGATCGTTGCGGATCCGGAGATGCCACCGCCGTTCCGCACCGTGACCGTCACCGTCGACGGCTCCACGGCGAACTCCTCTTCGGGGTGCTCCTCGATGTCCCCGCCCGCCATCATCTGCTCGACGAGGTACTGCTTGGCCTCCATGTCGATAACGACGTACGGGCTTCGCCATTCGCCCGGAAGCGTGGCGGTCTGCACGTCGGACTCGTCGATGCCCTTGAACGACTGTGCGAGCGACACGATCTGCCCTACACCCATATCGGTGGTCACGTTGCGGGCGAGTTCCCGCGCCATGCCGGGGAGCCGGAACGCGTTACTCCATCGCACCGATTGCGAGGCGAGCGCCTTGAAGAACTCCTGCTGGTGCTTCATGCGCGTGAAGTCCGCATCGGGGAAGTCCCTGCTGCGCACGAAGACGAGCGCACGCCTGCCATCCAGCAACTGGTAGCCGGGCTCGATCCGCTGGATCTCCTCCCGGTCGCTATGGGTGTGACTCGCCGCTCGCCAATCATCGATGGGCACTTCGACGTCGACGTAGACACCGCCCATCGCGTCGACGATGTCACGGAACCCGTCGAAGTCCACCTCGACGTAGTGGTGGATCGGCACGCCGAGGAACTCCTCGATGGTGTCTATCATCAGCCCGGCCCCACCGTGGTAGGTCGCAGCGTTTATCTTGTTCACGCCGTGGCCGGGGATCTCGGCCCGGGTGTCACGCGGCACCGAGATCATCCATATCCTCTGCTCCTCGGGATCGACCCGCGCAACGATGATCGTGTCTGCGCGCGCCGCCTCCTCGTCGCTTCTGGCATCGCTACCAAGCAGCAGGATGTTGAACGGCTCCTTGGGCTCCTTCTTGGTGAGGGCCTCGACCACCCGCACGTCGGCAGTGAACTCACTGCGCAGATCGCGCTCGAGGCTCTGCACGAACATGAACGCGGCGGCGACCCCGGCCACCATGAGCACCCCGATCAGCGTGGCCGAGACAAGGGCCGCGCGCTTGAGCGCGCGCCGCCTCAGCTCGCGCTGGACACGCATGCGGGGAGCGCGCTCGACGGACACGCCGCTCCGAGTGGTGACACTCCGGTCATCGGCGGAGGACGATGCACCTCGTCGCATCGAATGCCGTCCGCCACGCCTATTGAAGAATCGGCCCAAACCTTTTCAGCTCCATGTCCTCGTGATGCATCGCGCACGCGTGTATCGAATAGCAGGTACGCGAGGCGATACTCGCAGAGACAGCAACCCTCTGGCCAGACGTCAGCAGCATCGGTTACTCATCGGTTACGCGCCGCTACAGGCGAACGACGGACGCACTCGCGTACTCTTTGAGCCTGTTGCGCGTGTCGAGGACGAGGTCGACGTGCTCGACCACGAGCCCGTAATCCACGCCGTCATGGTCGGTGATGAGCACCGCGGCGTCAACGTCGGCCAGTTCCTCGGCGGTCAGTGGCACGGATGGCACAACCGTCTCTCCTGCGCGAAAGTGTGGCACGAGCGTGTCGTGGTATACGACCTCCGCCTCCTTGCCGAGCAAGAGCTCGGCGACCTTGATCGCGGGCGACTCTCGCATGTCGTCGATGTTGGCTTTGTACGCCACGCCGAGGACCAAGACGCGCGAACCGGCGAGCGACTTGCGCCTGCCGTTGAGGGCATCCATCAGGCGACGCACCACGTAGTACGGCATGTCCTCGTTGATCTTTCCGGAAAGCTCGATGAACTCCGTGTGGAAATCGTACTCGCGCGCCTTCCACGACAGGTAGAACGGGTCGATGGGAATGCAGTGGCCGCCGAGCCCCGGCCCCGGGTAGAACGGCATGAAGCCGAAGGGTTTCGTCTTGGCGGCGTCGATGACCTCCCACAGGTTGATGTTCATGCGCTCGGAGAGCCGCAACAACTCGTTGACGAGCGCGATGTTGACACTGCGGAAGATGTTCTCGAGGAGTTTCGTCATCTCGGCGGCCCCCGTGGACGAGACCGGCACGATCGTGTCGATGAAACGGGAGTAGAGCGCCACTGCATGCTCGGTGCACGCGGGCGTGCGGCCACCGACCACCTTGGGGGTGTTCTTCGTCTGGTACACCGAGTTACCCGGGTCCACACGCTCGGGCGAGAACGCGAGATGGATATCGTCCCCTACCGCGAATCCGGACTGCTCGAGGATCGGCTGGATGACCTCCTCGGTGGTGCCCGGATACGTGGTCGATTCCAGCGTGACGAGCATGTCGGCATGCAGGTGCGGAGCGATCGCGCGTGCCGCGGCCTCCATGTAGGAGGTGTCGGGCTCCTTCATCTCGTTGAGCGGTGTCGGCACGCAGATGGCGACGGCATCGCACTCCGCTACGCGGGAGAAGTCGGTCGTAGCCGAAAGCGCTCCTGCCTCAACGAGCGCGCGGAACCTCTCGGCAGGCACGTCGGGAATGTAGCTTTCACCCTCGTTGAACAGCGCGACCTTGTCGTCGGCGACGTCGATCCC
>SLCP01000074.1 GCA_007125735.1 Coriobacteriia bacterium
GCAGTCTCAGTGGAGATGGTCCGAGTCTCACCGGTGGCGATGTCGTACATCTCGATGGACTGTTCGTAGTAGTACGCCGCCGCGTCAGTGTCATAGAACGACGCATACCGCCTGTAAACAACCGCATCGTCGTACACGAACGGGTCACCGAAGTACTCGCCCACCCATGGGAACGCGTTCGCGTACCAACCCTCGGCCACACACGTCTCTTCACCGGATGCCAGATCGTACAGATAGACACTGTCCCAGTCGTGACGGTAGTCCCTCCACACGATGTAGTTTTCCCAGACGACCGGCTCGTATTGGCTGCCGTCAACGTTAGGAGCGACCGCGGTCTCCTCGCCACTCGCAAGGTCCATCATCCAGATGTCCGTGCCGGTCCCGGAACGCCGATCCACCCACGCGACGATGTCGCCGTGGATGAACGGGTTGCCCTGTCCGGCGGGAGCGGTGGTGAGCTGCGTCTCCTCACCGGTGGCGATGTCATACATCCAGATGTCGCACCCGGTATCGTCGTCGTTGCGCTGATCCGAGTAGACGACCCGCGTTCCCGAGATGCTCGGGTTGGACTGCTTCCACAATCCCACGTTCTCGGGAGAGACGGGGAAGTCCTCGCCGGTCAACATGTTGTACACGCGGACGTGAGCTTCCTCGTCGTTGATCTCGAGTGCGTCGTAACGTCCGTCCTTGTAGACGACGTACGGCCAATCCATATCCGGCTGAACCTGCCCGCCGGGAGCGACGGCGAGCGGGAACTCACCATCGATAGAACGCTCGGCCATCGCCGGATGCACCGGCAACAACCCGAGCACCATGACGGCCACGAGCAAGATACGCTGAACGCGTGAGCGCATAAGCCTCCCCTTCCGTCGATCGCGCCTGTCAGACGCGATTGCCCCATACCAAACGAAGTGTAGCGCTCAGCAGGCCGCCACGATAGTGTCCTAGCTCACGAAAACCCGGGTTCCCTCGTTCGCGTGTTCACGGATGAGCGGCTCACTGGGGGCCGCCTCACCTGCGCCGCTTGCGTTTCCCGTACGCACTCCCCTTACGCGCGCCGCTCTTCAGTCTCCCGAGGACCTCGTCGGCTGTGGTCGCCTCCACCTCGGCGCGCAACTTGACGACCTGATCGCGCAGGCGCGCAGCGGACTCGAAGTCGAGCGACTCCGCTGCGGCGGCCATGTCCTCCTCGAGCGTCGAGATGAGACGCATCACCTCGTCGCGCGGCATCTTCGCGAGCTCGCGTGCCGCCTCGGCGGCGGTGGTGAGCTGCGCATCACCTTCGCGCACGTACTGCACGATGTCGGCGATCGCCTTGCGGATGGACTGCGGCTCGATGCCATGCTCCTCGTTGTAGGCGACCTGGATCGCACGGCGACGGTTCGTCTCGTCGATGGCGAGCCGCATCGACTCGGTCACGGTATCGGCGTAGAGGATCACCTGCCCGGACACGTTGCGCGCCGCGCGACCGATCGTCTGGATGAGGCTGCGGTGGTTGCGGAGGAACCCCTCCTTGTCTGCATCGAGGATCGCGACGAGCGACACCTCGGGCAGATCGAGCCCCTCCCGGAGCAGGTTGATGCCGATGAGACAGTCGAACGTACCCATGCGCAGGTCGCGCAGGATCTCGACCCGCTCGAGCGTGCCGATGTCTGAGTGGAGGTAGCGGACCTTGAGGCCCTGCTCGAAGAGGTAGTCGGTGAGGTCCTCGGCCATCTTCTTGGTGAGCGTGGTGACGAGGACGCGCTCGTCGCGCTCCACCCGGACCCGTACCTCCTCGATGAGGTCGTCGACCTGGCCCTTGACCGGGCGCACGACGACCTCGGGATCGACGAGTCCGGTGGGCCGGATGATCTGCTCGACGACCTGCTCGGAGACGCGCCCCTCGTAGTCGCCGGGCGTCGCCGATACGTAGACGAACTGGGGCACCCGCTTCTCGAACTCGTCGAAGCGCAAGGGCCGGTTGTCGAGCGCGCTCGGCAAGCGGAACCCGTGCTCGACGAGGGTGAGCTTGCGGGAGCGGTCACCCTCGTACATGCCGCGGATCTGAGGCACGGTGACGTGGCTTTCGTCGATGACACAGAGGAAGTCGTCCGGGAAGTAGTCGATGAGCGTGTTGGGCGGCTCGCCCGCAGCCCGTCCGTCGAGGTGGCGCGAGTAGTTCTCGATGCCCGAGCAGAAACCCATCGTCTCGAGCATCTCGAGATCGTAGTTGACGCGCATCTCGAGACGCTGGGCCTCGAGCAACTTGCCCTCGGCTTTGAGCTCGCCGAGGCGTACCTGAAGCTCGGCGGCGATCGTCTCGAGCGCGGCCTTTAGGCGGTCAGGCGCTGTGACGTAGTGGGTCGCCGGCCACACCGGCAGCCACTTGAACGTCATGAGCACCTCACCGGTGAGTTGATCGACCTCGGCGATGTGCTCGATCTCGTCGCCAAAGAACTCGACGCGCACGGGATGGTCGGCGTAGGGCGGAAAGACGTCGAGCACGTCGCCCCTCACACGGAACGCGCCACGCTGGAGTTCGTAGTCGTTGCGGTCGTACTGGATCTCGATGAGATCGCGGATGAGCCGGTCGCGGTCGTAGTCCTCGCCTATCTGCAGGAAAGCGGCCATCCCGGCGTAGTCCTCGGGCGAGCCGATGCCGTAGATGCACGAGACGCTCGCTACCACGACCACGTCGCGACGCGAGAGCAGCGCGGCGGTCGCTGCGTGCCGGAGTTTCTCGACCTCTTCGTTGATCGACGCGTCCTTCTCGATGAACGTGTCGGTCGTGGGGACGTACGCCTCCGGCTGGTAGTAATCGTAGTACGACACGAAGTACACCACGGCGTTGTCCGGCATGAACTCGCGGATCTCGGCGGCAAGCTGAGCGGCGAGCGTCTTGTTGGGAGCCATGATGAGGGTCGGCTTCTGGACGGCCTCGATGGTCTTGGCCATCGTGAACGTCTTACCCGACCCGGTCACGCCGAGGAGCGTCTGGTAGCGCCGACCCTCATCGACGCCGTGCGCGAGCGCCTCGATCGCGGCAGGCTGATCGCCCGCCGGCTCGAACTCCGATTCGACCACGAACCGGTTCTCGCTCCGTTCTCGCTCCACACTCAGCGCCTCTCACTCGAACGCGTCGGGGTACAACTCTTCGTACCGCTCCTTGGCTCTCACCACACGCACGACGAAGTGGCGCGTCTCCGGAAACGCGATCGCCTCACGGATGTCGCCTCCCTCGGCAGCCCACCGGTCGGCGTGGCGCAGTCCCGCGTTGTACGCAGCGAGTGCCGTCTCGATCTCGTGGTAGCGCTCTACGAGCAAGCGCAGGTAGGCAGTACCGTACTCGATGTTGGCCGCCGGATCGGTGAGGCCAGCAGCCACCACCTCCTCGTCGACAAGCCCGCGCATCCGCAGCTCATCGGCGGTCGTCGGCATGACCTGCATGAGCCCGACCGCTCCGGCTCGCGACTCCACACCGGCGTCGAAACCGGACTCCTCGTTGATGACGGCGGCGACGAGGTACGGGTTGATGCGGTGGCGCTCGGCCGAGGCGGCGATCTCATCGGTGTAGGCGAGCGGATAGAAGAAGCGCTGGAAGCCTTCGGGCCCTCGCAACGCGAGGAACGCGAGCGCTGCAAGCGCAGCCACGACCGCGACGATCGCGACACGGTGCAGCGCGAGTGGATGGCTACGGGCCATCGTCGATCACGTCGTCCCAGAACCGGGAGAGACGCTCGTGGAACTCGTCGAGCGTGGTGTCGTTGACGATGACGTGGTTTGCCATCGCCTCCCGCTCTGCGTCGGTGGCCTGGCACGCGATGCGGGCGCGGACGTCCGCCTCCGACATGCCGCGCGCCACCGCACGCTCGACGCGCATCTCCTCGGGGGCGGATATCGCGAGCACATCGTCGGCTAGCTCGGCGAAGACCGGGGCCTCCACGAGCAGAGGGATGTCGATCGCGACGATGCGCGGCGGGTTGGGCAGCAGCCCCATCTCGGTAAGGCCGGGAGCGACCTCGCGGAGCACCGCGGGGTGGACGATGGCGTTCAGCTGGCGTGCACGCAGCGCCGACGAGAAGGCGTCGGCAGCGAGGACGTCAGCATCGATGCGCCCATCGCCGTCGAGCACGCCGGGTCCGAAGATCTGGACGATGCGATTGAAGACCGGCGTCCCCGGCTCGAGCTGCCGCCGTGCGATGTCGTCGAGCGAGAGCACGACGGCACCGCGCGAGCGCATGAAGTCGGTCGCTGTCGTCTTGCCAGCGCCGAGACCGCCGGTCACAGCTAGAACGTACATCCGCAGGCACCCTTCTCTCCCACTGCCATCCGGCATCCCACTAGCAATCAGGGCCGGGCCCGGCGTCACCGCCACTGCCCGGCCCCGATGTCTCGATCGGTGACGTACTGAGCCGTGCTACTCTTCGGTCTCGTCCTCTTCGGCAGCCGCTTCGTCGGTGCTCTCGACTTCCTCGACCGCTTCAGTGTCCTCGGCGGGCTCTTCCGCGGTCTCCGCGACCTCCTCGACGACTTCGGCCTCTACGGCCTCCTCGCCCTCTACGGCCTCCTCGCCCTCGGCGGCCTCCTCGGTGACAACCTCTTCCTCTGGCGCCTCCGCGACCGCGCTCTCCTCGACATCTGCCTCGATGTCGGCGCCCGCCTCGGCGTCCTCGTCAACGATCTCGTCAGTCGCGGGCACCTCGGCTGCGATCTCCTCGACGTCCTCTTCGCCCTCGACCTCGGCGCTCGTCTCGAGCGGTGTGACCTCGATGACCTGGCCGAGCGCCTCGGCAGCATCCTTCATCGAGAGCGATATCCGGCGCCGATCGAGGTCGACCTCCTTGACCTTGACATTGACCTTCTCGCCCACCGCAGTGACCTGCTCGGGCGTTTCGACGTGGACCTTGGCCATCTCGGAGATGTGCACGAGGCCCTCGATACCGTCGCCGAGCTCGGCAAAGACACCGAACGGGACGAGCTTGGTGACGGTGCCCTCGATGATCGAGCCGACCGGGAACTTCTGGACGAGCTCCTGCCACGGA
>SLCP01000131.1 GCA_007125735.1 Coriobacteriia bacterium
CGCGCGTCAAGCCGGGCGCCATCGCTCCCGTGCGCGAGATCTCCGGCCTCTACTCCGACGGCGAGGACTCCGCGCCGCTCACACTCAAGGGCGGCGAGCGGAGCGGGCTCGAGGCTATATACTCGCTCGACGAGCGCACGGTCGCCGGCACGGTGCGCCTCGGCGACGGCGACATCGTTCTCGGCACCGACTTCGCCGAGAAGTACGGGCTGGCCCCCGGCGACGCGGTGCCGGTCGTCTTCGCCGGCGACCGCACAGTTCGCCTCACGCTCACCGCGATCGTCGATCTCGGCGCCGCTGCCGCCAACGAGCGCCAAGCGTTCGTCTCGGCCGAACTCCCCCGCTCGCTCCTCGGCTGGCGGACCGACGAGTTCTCGGCCATCGAGACGCAGATGCGCGAGCCGTTCGCCTCGGCCGAGGTCGCCGCGGCGTGGCGGCGCACGCTGCGCGGCGTCGAGGTCGTCGAGTGGCAGGCTGCCAACGCCGACCTACTCACCGCGCTCCAGAGCCAGTCTGCGTCCTCCTATATGATCCAGGCGTTCGTGCTCGTGGCAGTCGCGCTCGGGATCGCGTCGACGCTCGCGATCAGCGCGGTGCAGAAGACGCGGCAGATCGGCATCTTGAAGGCGATGGGGATGTCCGACGCCAGCGCCGGGCGCATCTTCCTGTGGCAGGCGAGCCTCCTCGGCATCGCTGGCACGAGCGGCGGGCTCGCGCTCGGCTTCCTGCTGCTGTGGTCGTTCTCGTTCGTACCGCTCGACTTCGCGATCGAGCCGGAGCCCGCGTTCATCGCGCTCTCCGCCGCCGTGGGGATCTCGGTCGCGCTCGCCTCGAGCATCATCCCTACGCGCACGACCTCACGCCTCGACCCGATCGAGGTGATCCAGGGTGGCTGACGAGCGCACACCCACACCCGCCGAGAGGCCCGACGCGAGCCCGCCCGAGCACCTCCTCATCGTCGACGCGCTCGAGAAGGTCTACGGCTCCGGTGAGGCCGCTACACATGCGCTCAAGGGCGTCTCCTTCGAGTTCGCCGAGGCCGAATTCGCCTCCATCATCGGCCAATCCGGCTCGGGCAAGTCCACGCTGCTGAACCTCCTCGGCCTGCTCGACACGCCGAGCGGCGGAACGGTGCGCTACCGGGGCGAGGACGCCGGGTCCCTCGGCAAGCCGCAGCGCGCCGGGCTCCGCAACTCGCTCATCGGCTTCGTGTTCCAATTCCACCACCTGCTGCCGGAGTTCAGCGTCTACGAGAACGTCGCGATGCCCTCGCTTATCGCCGGCATGGCGGACGATGCATCGCTGCGCGAACGGGCCCAGGAGACCCTCGGGCTGCTCGGCCTCGACGGTGTGGCCGACAAGAGTGCCAACGCGCTCTCGGGCGGGCAGAAGCAGCGGGTCGCCATCGCGCGGGCGCTCATGAACCGGCCCGCACTCGTGCTTGCCGACGAGCCCACGGGCAACCTCGACACGTCCAACACCGACCTCGTCTACGACCTCTTCCGCTCGATCAACGAGCAGACGGGCACGGCGTTCCTCATCGTCACCCACGACCGTGGTGTCGCGCAGCGGACCGACCGCATCCTCGAGGTGCGCGACGGAGAACTCGTCGCCGACGAGCGCAACCGCTACCTCGGCTAGAGCGGCACGATCTCCGGGATCGCGGGGGCGCCGGCGCCGAGGAGCATCGGTATCGGCACCGCGACGATCCGATCGTCGAGCACGCGCACCTCGGTTCCGAGATTGGCGATGACTCCCAGCCTGAAGCGTGCGCCGAGGTCTGACCGGAAGGACCGGAGCGCAGCGGTATCCTCGTAGCGGATCGTCGCGCGCGACTTCACCTCGATGCCCACGACCGCCTCACCGAGCTCGAGCACGAGGTCGATCTCGGCCCCACCTGAGGTGCGCCAGTAGTGCGGTGCGGCGGGCCGCGATGCGAGCGTGTCGAGCGCGAGCACCTCGGCGATCACCCATGTCTCCAGCAGTGCGCCGTCTCGACCCGAGCTGACAGCCTCCGGCCACGTGCGCACCCCCATGATGTGAGCGGCCATGCCGGTGTCACGCGCAAGGGTCTTGGGCGAGCGAATCAGGCGCTTCCCCACGTTGGCGAAGTAGGGCGCAAGAAGGCGGAGCTGGTATCCGGTCTCGAGGAGGCCGAGGTATCGCTTGATCGTCTTGTGTGTCACACCGACATCGCTGCCGAGGGAGCTCATGTTGAGCACGTTGGCGGTTCGATGCATGACGAGCGCGAGAGTCCGATTGAAGTCGGGCAGGTACTCCACGTTGCCGAGCTGGCGTAGGTCACGCTCGAGGAAGGTGGTGCGGTACGCCTCGTGCCAGGCGGCCCGCATTTCCTCATCGAACGTCAGCGCACCGGGCATCGAACCGCTCACGGCAAGACGCCTAACTGCGTCGAGCGCACTACGGTCCGCCGCTCCAGCCCGTGATTCCACACTCGCTGCGTACTCCTCGGCAGACGCCGCCTCGAACGCGGTCTCGATGGTGCGGGGACGCTCGATGTCAGCGAGTTCGGACCAGAGGAGCGGCCCGATCTCAAGCCACGCCGATCGACCGGCGAGCGACTCGGTGACGGGCTTCATCGTGAGCAGATTCGCCGATCCAGTGAGGAGGAAGCGTCGCTCGGGCTCCTCGTCTACCGCCAGCTTGACCTCGCGCAAGAGGTCCGGGACGAGCTGCACCTCGTCGATTACGAGCAGCCCGTCGGTCGAACCGCGCACGAGTCCTCGCGGGTCGCGCGCCGCACGGTCCGCCACCGCGAGGTCATCGAGGGTGACGTAGAGTCCGCCGGTTCGCTCCAGGAGCAGCCGGGCAAGGGTCGTCTTGCCCACCTGTCGCGCGCCGGTGATGACGACCACCGGAAACGCGTCGAGCAGACGCGAGGCACGGTCCATTGCATGTCGCTGGTACATCTTCATACCTTGCATTTTGGGACTGTTTCTCCCAATTTGCAAGGTATGTCCGACTCACACGCCGAGGTCGAGCTGGCCTTCCGCTGCCGAGGAAGGCGCGTCGTCGGAAGGCGCCGGCTCGCCGGTGGGCGCACCGCTTCTGCGCTCCGCGACCACGTCACCGAGTATCTCAGCCATCTCGCGCGCGTTGCGCGGGGCATAGTCGTAACGGCAGTTGTTGAACATCACCCACGTGCGCTCGGTCCGCTCCGCGAGGCGACGCACCGGCTCGCGCCACTCGCCGAGTTCGTCTGAGGTGTAGAGCCAGTCGAACCGCTCCGAGGCGCTCAGGTTGCGCGCGAAGTACGCTTCGCGGTTCCGCCCGTGCATGCGCACGTACGCCCACGGCGCGGTCGCCTCGGACAGCGGCGGCATCGTGGAGTGCTCGGGGAACTGCGGGGCATCCACGCTCACGTACGCCATACCGCGGTCCGCAAGGAACCGCATCGTGCGGTCGCGCTGCTCACCCGTGACCCACGAGGGGTGGCGGAACTCCACGAGCATCGGTGCGCCAAGCGGCTCGAGCATCGCTTGAGCGCTCTCCAGGTAGTCGAGGTGATGCGGCGTGCGAGCGGGATCGGTCGCCGCGAAGTACGGCGGGAACTGCATGAGCACGCCACCCAGTTTCTCCGCTGCGCGCAGCGGTTCGAGCGCCTCGGCGAAGAGCGCGAAGGTGCGCTCGAGCATGTGCGGCTCTGGAAGGCGCACCCGGCCGTGGTGCGCGCGCTCGTACGCGTACTCGCGGAGCTCGGGGTGGAGCGAGCGCTCATCGACCTCGTGCCAGGTCATGAGCCCGTACGCCTTGACGTGGAAGGTGAAGCCCTCGGGCGTGCGGCGCGCCCAGTTCTCGGCGTACTCGGGCCTCGGCAGCCCGTAGAAGGTGGAGTCGACCTCGACGGTGTCGAAACGCTCGGCGTAGTAGCGCAGGCGCGCCTCGGCCGAGGAGACCCCGCGCGGATACCACCGCTCGACCATCGTCGGATCCGTCCACGAACACGTGCCGAGAACCACATCGCCCATGCGAGGTAGATACCCGGCGGGAGCCGGAGCACACCGGCTGCCGGCCGCGGGCTGGCGCCGTGAGACGGTCGCGCTACTCGCCTTCGAGCGGCGCGATGTAGGTGATCGAGTTGATCGCGACTGCGACGAAGTCCTGCTTGTCGCCCACGCGGTAGTGCTGGCCGCGCTCGGTCACCTCGACATCGGAGAGGCGCAGAAACATGTCCCCGTAGGAGTTGATGTAGTCAGACAGGCGCTGGCCGTCGCCGTTGACCGGCTTGTGGACCCAGCCCTTGAAGCTGCGCTGGTCCGTCTCGACGAGCACCCGAATCTTCTGAAACTGTACGTCCATCCGTCCCCCTGAGGTCGATTATGCGGCCGTTGATACCCCGGTTCCCCGTCATGATGATACCGCCTCCGGGTATCATTCGTATACGGTACCGGTCCGACTCGGCCACTGGCCGACAGCGACAGAGGGGAGGAGGACTGCTATGAAGGCGGTCGTCGACCACGATCTGTGCATCGGCTGCGGGGTGTGTGAAGAAACGTGTCCCGAGGTGTTCCAGCTACGTGACGACGGACTCTCGTACGTCATCGAGGACAACCCGGGACACGAGCTATACGGCCCGATGCGGGACGCCGAGGATATGTGCCCGGTTGACGCGATATCGATCGTCGAAGGCTGAGGGGGCTTGAGCATGAGTAAGGCAGCGTATTGCTCGCAGTGTGGAACCAACGTGTACGTGGGTGAGGACGGCAAGTGCCCTAAGGGCCACGGGCCGGAGTCGCTCTCCAACTACTATGACGTACCCGAGCCGGCGGCCGCCGCGCCACCCGCGTCCGTACCGGGCGCGAGCGAGGCCGCAGCCGCCCCGACGCAGGCACAGCCGACCGGCGCACCGGTTCCTGCCGCTCCTCAGAAGAAGTCGAACGCCCTCGTCATCGTGCTGGTCATCCTCGGCCTGCTCGTCGTATGCGGCATCGGATCGTGCTGCGCGGTAGGCTCCCTGCTGCCGATGCTCTCCGACGAGATAACGACCGAGATCGAGCGCGCGATCGACGAGGAGTGGCAGTTCGACGAGGACTGGGACTTCGATGACGAGGACTGGGACTTCGACGACGAGTTCGACGAGTGATCGGGGGCCGCATCCGCGATGCCCTCCGATGAGCGACTGCCCGACGGGTACGCCGTACCCGAGACCGACGACGCCCTGCTCGCCGAGTGCGACGTGCACGTCTTCCGCGGAAGCGGGCCCGGAGGACAGTCGGTGAACACCACCGATAGTGCGGTGCGCCTCGTGCACCGTCCCACCGGCGTGACGGTCGTCTGCCGCCGCGAGCGCAGTCAGCTTCGCAACAAGACCGAATGCGTGCGCAGGTTGCGCGCGCGACTCGAGGCCCTCGGCAAGAAACGCACGCCACGAGTGCCTACCCGGCCGAGTGGCGCGGCCCGCCAGCGCAGGCTCACGGCCAAGACGCGCCGCGGGTCGGTGAAGAAGATGCGCCGTCGGCCCGCCGGCGAGGAGTGAGCAGACATGTTCGACCTGCAAGGCATCGGCAAGCTGCTCGTACTCCTGGGCCTTGGCGTGGTTCTCCTGGGAGTGATGCTCTGGATCGGCGGACGGCTCGGTCTCGGCTCGCTCCCCGGCGACATCGAATTCTCGGGCGAGCGGTGGGGCTGCTACGTCCCAATCGTGTCGATGATCGTGCTGAGTCTCGTGCTGACGGTCGTCATCAACCTCGTGCTGCGCTTCCTTGACCGCTAGTCGCTCCTACGTGCCATTCGTCACAATAGTCCGCTCCCCTGGTTTGGCCTGCAAGAAACCACGGTACTTACCTGCTACTGGAGGCTCGTATGTACCGAAGGGAGGGGCACATGAAGAGGAAGATGGTCATCGCTGTCGCAGCATTCATGCTCGTGGCTTTGGCGAGCGCACCGGCGTTCGCAAGCGCAGCGGGCGGTATCCACACTGCTGCGGGCAAGGGCGGGAAGATTCCTGCGTTCATCTGCGCGTACTGTCACTAGCACACACTGCCAACATGCCTGTAGACAGTAGCGCGACGCCTCTTGGAGCGATCTCCGAGGGGCGTCGTTGCATCTGCGCACCCGTGCGAGGCACGCATAGCGCAGCGTTTACACAGAAGTAACGCCGGCCCATGGCTCCTCCCCTCCTCCTCGCGGTATGAAAGAGTGAACGCCCGAACCCGAGAGGAGTCCTGATGGAGCGGCCCCGTGTTCTCTTCCTGTGCACCGGCAACTCCGCCCGCAGCATCCTGGCCGAGGCACTCCTCCGGCACCACGCACACGACCGGGTGGAGTCATACAGCGCAGGACTCGATCCCATCGGCGTGCGAGAAGAAACCCTCACAGCGCTCGAAGAGGTCGGCATCGACACGAGCGGCCTGGAGAGCACGTCGGTCGAGGAGTACCTCGGCAACGTGCACTTCTCCTACCTGATCACGGTCTGCTCCGATGCCGAGGAGGACTGCCCGCGCGTCTGGCCCGGCGTCAACGAGCGCATACACTGGCCCGTGGCCGATCCGGCTCTCGTCGAGGGCGATGGCCGCATGGACGCGTTCAGAGCCGCTCGGGACGAACTCGATGCGCGCATCCGCGCATGGCTTGCCGAGGAGTCGCTCGGCGATGGTGCCACGCCCTGAACCGCAGCACGGCCGCCGCGCAATCTCTCGCACCCCAGAGTTGACCGACGCCGCCTGCCGTGTTAGCGTTCACTAACTTCATCACTTCGTCTTGGCTTATTGCACCGCGAAAGGAGGGGCCGTGTCTCTCGCCGACGTACCTATCGCAGCACCGTGTATCGTCCGCGCCGCTGGCTTTGAATCCCTTGACGCGAAGTATCGCCTGGTCGGGATCGCCCGTGGCAGCGTGGCACGGGTCCTTGCCCGCTACCCCTCACCCCGCCCTTCCTTTGCCGAAGTGGAGGTCGACGGTGTGCGGCTCGTCACGCTGCCGCTCGCTGTCGCCGAGTCGATGTTCGTCGAGCCCCTCTGTGAGCCTGAGGCGGAGGTGACACGATGACCGTCGCGCTCGTTGGGGGACTCGATCGCCTCGTCCCGCACTACACCGGCCTTGCCGAGGAACACGACGGGCTCACCATCAAGGTCTACAGCCGCTTCAAGCCCAAGCTCGCGGCACGGCTTGCCGCCGCCGACGGCGTGGTGCTCTGCACCGACCTCGTCTCCCACCAGGCTGCGCGCGAGGTGTACCGGCTCGCACGCGAGCACGACCTCGAACTCGTGTGCAGCCATCGCTCGAGTGTTTCGGCGGTGCGTCGCTCGGTCAGCGAGCTCGTGCGCGCGTGCGGCTGCGAGACCCCATGCCCCGGATGCCCGGGCTCCTGCGGGTGCGGCGGAGGCGGCACGAAGTCGAATGACACGCAGGGCGGTCGGCGGGCGCCCTGATACCACCCTTGGGGCTACCCTACGGGTTACTGGGTGCGATCGTTCCCGCTAACCCGTAGGCTTTCGCATCACCCCCGCCATGAGTGCCGTATCGCCCTGATGTGCGACTCTGCGAACTCGACGCTCGCGAACGTGGACAGTCGCCGGTCAAGCGCGTGCGACAAGAAGGCTGAGTACGCTACCCGCATCAGACCTACCTTCATCGCATATCGACGATGGACGATACACGCGCCCGCCAGGACGGGAAGCATCGAAAAGACCCCGCCCCCGCGATGCGCGGTGAGACGGGGTCGTTGCTCCATGGTGGGCGATGACGGATTTGAACCGCCGACTTCCTCCTTGTAAGGGAGGCACTCTCCCGCTGAGTTAATCGCCCATATGGTGCTCTGAAGTGATGTTTTGTTGCGCCTGACTGTTCCGGACTGCCCCGGAATCGCGGGACAGTGCCTGCGCCCACATATAGTAACGGGTGTTCCGCTGTCTGGCGATGGTTGGGCTGGTCTCAGACTCCCTGCGGACACTAGACGACATGTTAGATCGAACTCTCGTCATACGACCCAAGTGGAGACGGTGCGCGCATGACAGACCCGACGAATAGTCTGACCAGCGACCGTCTGTCGAACGAGAATCGGAAGTGCCGCGCAGGCTAGGTCCACCATACGGACATCCTCTGACAGGCAGCCCGACCGCAGAATCCGACCCCGTTATGCGACGCCCGCCTTCCCTCGAACCCTCGAGATGTTCGAGTGATAGCATCAGAGGATACGTTCATGCCAGGCATACCAGCAGCTAACTGGGAGAGACGGGGGTCCATGAAGTACGTCGAAGTGGTCGCCAAGCCCACAAGCTCCGACACGGTCGCCAAGATTGCGGAGAAGGAGAAGGCGCTCGATTTCCGCGTGGGGGCGGTGGGCGAGGACGGGATGCAGTACATGCGTCTGATCATCGCCGATGACCACCTCCAGGCTGTACTCGACAGCCTCCAGAACGTCCTGGGAGCCCAACCGTCCGCCCGGATCATGGTGCTCCCACTCGAAACGGCTTTGCCAAAGGTTGATGACAGCGAAGACGACAAGAAGCGCGCGGTCACCACCGCACGCGAGACACTCTACGATGAGGCCGAGAAAGCCTCCCGGCTCGACCGCGACTACCTGGTCCTGGTCGCCTTGTCAACGGTTGTCGCCGCGATCGGACTGGTAGAGAACAACATAGCGGTCGTCATCGGTGCGATGGTGATCGCGCCCCTCCTCGGGCCTAACCTCGCACTCAGCCTCGGCACCTCCCTCGGAGACGTGAAGCTTGTCCGTAATTCGGTGCAGAAACTGGCAGCCGGTCTCGCACTGGCGATCGCACTCTCGGCGGCGCTCGGAGCGGTGCTTCCCGTCACGCTGGCCAGCCCGGAACTGATGACCCGCACCGATGCCGGGCTCGATTCCGTCGCACTCGCATTGGCATCCGGCGCCGCAGCGGCGCTCTCTATGACCACTGGACTGCCAGCGGTACTCGTAGGGGTCATGGTCGCAGTAGCCTTGCTCCCGCCGGCAACGACTATGGGGCTGATGCTGGGCAGCGGGGATCTCATGCTCGCATCGGGCGCTGGCCTCCTCTTGGCGGTCAACGTCGTCTCCGTCAACCTCGCAAGCAAGCTCGTGTTCCTCATGAAGGGTGTGCGGCCCCGCGGGTGGCTTGAGAAGAAGCAGGCCGAGCGATCGACGCTCGTTTACATCGGGGCATGGGTCATGGCACTGGTCGTCCTGCTCGGCGCAATCTACTGGCGTGCGGTCCTGCCGATGTAGCGAGACGCCTGATCATGCCGCAACTCGGGCTGCCCGGACTCTCATGATTGTCTCGATAGGAGCCTGAATCCGTCTCCTCTGCCCGGGCGAGGGACAGAAGCAGAAGCGGCACGTCGAAGAGTCTTGCGCCCAGCAAGACCCGTCGTTTGGGTATACTCGGCGGGGAGGGGCACCTGCGGGTCGCCCGGGGCGGACACCGACGAAACGCGAGGTAGTGAGGCATGCGCCTGATCATACGCGGCGTGTTCTGGTTCGGCTTGTACCTCACGGTCATCCTCTTCCCGCTCGTGGTGGGCGCAGTCTTCTTCGATCCCGACACTGCGACGAGCCCGCTCATCTACCTGTCGGCCGCCACCGGCTATATCGCACTGGCTCTCATGGCGACCGAGCTGATGTTGGTGGCACGGCTCAAAGGGGTCGCCGGTGCGTTCGGACTCGACTCTCTCCTCCAGTTCCACCGGCAGATCGGTATCTCGGCGATGGCGTTCGCGGCCGCACACCCGGTGCTGCTCGTCGCGGACCGCGCATACACGGCGCGCGCGCTCGCACCCTCTGCTTCGAGCCCGTGGCCGTTGAACCTCGGCTTTGCGGCGTTCGTGCTTGCTGCGCTGGTCGTGGGATTGTCCGTCTACCGGCGCCAGCTGCGCATGCCCTACGGGATGTGGCACACGACCCACGGTGTCTTCTCCATCGCGCTCATCGCGTTCGCCGCTGCCCATGCGCTTGGTATCGGACGGTTCGCGGCACAGCCGGTGATGCGGTGGCTGTGGGTCGTCTACCTCGTGTTCTTCATCGGCATGTTCCTGCGTTACCGTCTATTCAGGCCGCTCTCGCTCATGAATAAGCCGTGGGAGGTCGTAGAGAACCGCCCCGAGCATGGCAAGTCTCACACGATCGTGTTACGCCCCGTCGGCCACGAGGGATTCCGCTTCAAGCCGGGGCAGTTCGCCTGGATCGGATTCGGGCGCAGCCCGTTCAGCACCGAGTCCCACCCGATCTCGTTCTCGTCCAATGGCGACATCCCAAGCGAGGAGGGCCAGGTCTCCTTCACCATCAAGCAGCTCGGCGACTGGTCGGGCAACGTCGTCCCCCACATCACCCGCGGCACCAGGACGTGGGTCGACGGTCCCCACGGGGTGTTTACGATCGATCGCGAAGAGGGTGCCGGATTCGTCTTCATCGGCGGTGGTGTGGGCATCACCCCGCTCTACTCCATGCTCCAGGCACTCGAAACGCGCGAGGACGTCCGGCCGGTCTTCCTCTTTCACGCGGCCAACGACTACGACGACCTCACCTTCCGAGAAGAACTCGCGATCATGGCCAAGCGCATGCCGTCACTCACGCTTGTGACGGTGCTGCTCTATCCCCATGAGGGCTGGGAGGGCGAGAGCGGGTTCGTCACGCCCGAGATCCTGCTGCGCTACCTGCCGCCCGCACTCTACCGCCGCTTCCAGTACTTCATCTGCGGCCCCGGGCCGCTGATGGACGCCATGGAGCAGGCGTTGCCGAGCATGGGCGTGCCGGCAGACCGCATCCACACCGAGCGCTTCGACATGGTGTGAGGAGGCCAGGCTGATGCATCATCGCATCGTATCGACCGTGGTCGTCATCATCGTGGCGCTGTTCGTAGCGGCTTCGGGATTGTTCGCGTGGGCCGTCGCTGCGGTCAGCCCGCCCAGCAGCGACTCCATCCCGGCGCCCGACAACCCCCACCCGCCGGCGACCCAGACCGACGCATGCCTCCAGTGCCACAACCTCGAGCAGGAATCGATCCCGATCACCCATCGCCACTACTCGGAGAACACGTGCGCCTCGTGTCACCGGCAGGCGATACGAGTGCTCGTGCCGCACTCGATCGCGATGGGCGATGAGCGCTGCCCGCTCTGCCACGGGGAACCCGCGCGCGACCACGGCGTCCCCGAGAGTCACCTGCGCTACGAGTCCGGTGAGTGCCTGCTCTGCCACCCGGTCGACGACCGGTTCCGCGACCGGCAGCCACCACCGGCCGGCCTCTCGCGCAGCGTCACCGACCCGATGCCTCACCCCACCGACGGCATCTTCGAGGACTGCAACTACTGCCACCACGTCGAGCCGAGGAGCACGCTGCCCGACAACCACCGTGACTTCGCGATGGAAACGTGCTTGGACTGTCACGAACCTGAGGAGTCGGGCGCGGACCGCTAGGCGCTCATCCGCTATCATCGGGGTCGATGTCTGCCCCGGGTGAGGAGTCCGGCCGGTGCTCGCCATCAAAGAGTTGCTCGGCAGCAAGCTCAAGTTCGGGCTGATCGCGCTCGCGATCGGGCTCGTCGTGTCGCTCACCATGATCACGTCCGCGATATCCGAGGGACTCATCCGCGGTATGTCCGGCGCGAAGAACGAGATCGCAGCCGACGCGGTCGCCTTCCAGCGCGACACCTTCCCGATCCTCGAGCGCAGCGTCGTGTCCGCCGACGACATCGCCGCCCTCGCCGAGGCACCCGGGGTCGCTCGCGCCTACGGCGTGGGACACTCGTTCGCAACGGTCGGTTCCGCCGATGATGCCTACGACGCACGCGTCTTCGGCCTGGGCGACCGCATCGACCAGCTGCCGATCGTAGAGGGCACTGGCGAGATCGGGCCGGGAGAAGCGGTGGCTGACGCAAGTGCCGCATGGTGGGGTGCCGAGGTGGGCGACACCGTGACCCTCACGCCTACCGGGATCGAGCTCGCCATCGTTGGGTTCACCGAGGGCCGCCGCTACGTGATGTTTCCGACGCTCTGGGTCGACCTGCCCACGTGGGAGGCGATCCACGTTGCGACGATCCTCGGCCGTGTCGACGGCGGAGAAGACGGCGCCGCGGCGGCCGAGCGGATGGCCGCGCAGTTTGCCGGTGGCGCATCCGTGGCGGCTCTCGAGTTCGAGCCCGGTGTGTCGCTTGCCGAGGTGCAGCAGGCGCTCGGCGACGAGTTCACGCTCGCCACCACAGAAGACGCAGCACTCGCCGGAAACGGCATGCCGGAGATGATTCTCGCAGTCGGCGGCATCCAGGTCGTCTCCGTGGTGATCGGGGCGCTGCTCGTGGGCGTGTTCTTCTACATCACGACACTGCACAAGACCGCGCAGATCGCGGCCATCAAGGCGATCGGCGCCTCGAACGCGCACCTCTACCGGACGCTCATCGTCCAGATCACCGTGCTCGTGGCCGTGGCGACCGTCATCGGCACTGCTCTCGCTCTTGCCGCAGGTGCCGGAATGCCGCCGCTCATGGCGTTCGACCCGGATCCGGCACGCTGGGCGACGGCGATCGCCGCCGTGTTCGGCACGGCGTACCTCGGCAGCCTGTTCTCGCTCAAGAGCATCTTGGGGATCGATCCGGCGACAGCCCTCGGCCGCACATCGACGTAAGGGCACACGCATGCTCGAAGTCCGCGACATATCGAAGCGCTACGGCTCGGGCCACACCCAGGTGGTCGCGCTCGACAGCGTGTCGTTCTCGCTCGACACCGGGCGCCTGCTTGCGGTCCTCGGCCCGTCGGGGTCGGGCAAGACGACGCTGCTCTCGCTCATCGCCGGCCTGCTCACTCCCTCATCGGGCGAGATCGTGATCGATGGTCACGCGATCCACCTGCGCACCGCGGCGGAGGCCGCGCGATTCCGGCGGACCACGGTGGGCATCGTGTTCCAGGAACATCACCTGGTCCACTACCTCACGGCTCGCGAGAACCTGCTGCTCGTGCCGCACCTCTCCGGCCGAGTCACCCGGGAAGACCGGACGCGCGCCGACGAGCTGCTCGCGTCGTTCGGACTCACCGAGCGCGCCTCGCACCGGCCTGCGCTCCTCTCCGGCGGGGAGCGTCAGCGCGTCGCGATCGCGCGGGCCCTCATGAACGCGCCGCAGATCATGCTCGTTGACGAGCCCACTGCCAGCCTCGACACGGATCGCGGGCTGCAAGTGGTCGAGCTGCTCAAACAGCAGGTCCATGAGCGAAAGATGACGTGCGTCATGGTGACACACGACCCTCGGATGGCCGAACATGCCGATGAACGCCTGATACTCGTCGATGGACGGGTCGTCGAGGAGAGTGCTCACGCGACCTAGGTCGCACGCAGAAGGGAAGGCGCATGCGAACGACACGGGGCTCCCTATCGAACGGACATCCCCGCATCGCGCTGAGGGCGCTCGCCGCGCTTACGGTCGTAGGAATGGTCACGGCGAACATCCTCGCCAACGCGCTGCCGCTGTTCGGCCGCGGCACCGGCGAGGTGTCCGACCTCTACCCCACGCTCGTCACCCCGGCCGGCTACGTGTTCGCGATCTGGGGGCTCATCTACATCGGACTGATCTCCTACTCCCTGGCACAGTTCCTTCCTCCACTCGCTACCGACCCGCTCCCTGACCGGCTCGCATTGCCGCTCGTCGTCTCCAATATCGCCAACGTCACATGGCTGCTGCTCTGGCACTCGCTCAACATCCTGTGGACCGTGCCCGTCATGGTGGTCCTGCTCGCGTCGCTCATCGCCGCCTACCTGATCTCTCGCCGTGGACGGCCCCAACCTCCCTCGCCGCTCGAACGCTGGACGGTGCGCGCGCCTCTCGGTCTGTACCTAGGCTGGATCTCCGTGGCCACGATCGCCAACGTTGCGAACGCCCTGGTGGCGATCGACTGGACCGGCTGGGGCGTCCCCGCCGCATGGTGGGGCGTGGTCGTGCTCGTGGCCGGAGCGGCGCTCGCTGTCGCCGGACTCGCTCGAGAGGGCGACGTCGTGTTCGCCGGCGTGTTCGCCTGGGCTCTCGCGGGGATAGCTGCAGCCACGCCCTCGGACCTCGTGCGTTTCGCAGCGGCCGTTCTCTCGGCAGGGATCGTGATCGCGATCGTCGCTACCATCTGGCGCAGGGGCGCCGGCAGGGCGCGAGTTCTCGGAACCTCCACGAGCACATGAGCAACCGGGTGATCGCGGTGCTGTCTACATCGAGCATCGGGAGGGGTACGGGGAGCCGATGACCGCGCCACGGACAGACTTGGCCGCATCGCGCGTCGCGCGTCACGTGCGAGCGGCCGTCGCCGCACTACTGGTGGCAGTGGCCGTGCTCGCAGCATGTCTCGGGGTCGTCGCGCACTGGAGTGACTCCGTCCTGCTCGACACCGACGCTTTTGCCGCCGCGATGGAGCCGGTCATCGAAGATGACTCGGTGCGCGACGAGGCCACCGACCGCATAGCGGGCGCACTCATCGAACTCTTCGACATCCGAGAGCTTGCCCGATCCGTCCTTCCCGGCGCCGAACAGTTGGTCACCGACGAAATGGTCGCCGAGTTCGAGACGCTGGTCCGCGAGACCGTGGGATCGGCGGTCGCGACCGACACGTTCACCGAGCTCTGGCTCGCGGAGATGCGCTCCTGGCACCGGAGTCTGGCAAGCGCGATCCGCTCCGCCGAACCGGGCGCTCCACTCGAGACGTCCGCGATGCGGATAACCCTCGGCCCCTACATCGACCTGCTCGCCGAGCAGGTCGAGGACCCGCTGGTGCAGACGCTCATCGTTGACTTCGTGCCCAGCACGTTCCGAGAGATGCGGGTCGAGGTGTTCGACGCCCAACCCGTCGCGGAGCGCCTCGAGCGGCTCGCCGACCTCCACGCTGTTCGCTCCTACTTCCCATGGGTCGCGGCGGTCGCCTTCCTACTCGCCTTCGTCGCAGCACCGGTGACCGGGTACGCGCTGCTGGGCGGCGGTGCCGCTCTCGTCATCGGAAGCCAGGCGACCCTGCGGCTCGTACAGGTAGAGGCAGCCCGGATAGACGGGCTGATGCTCTCGGCGTTCTCGGCCTCCCCCGCGAGCGCCACGGAGTTTTCCAGCGCACTCCTCGGCGAACTTGAGGCGTGGATGGGCAACCTCACGTGGGCGGGCGCGCTCATGGGTGCGGTCTGCGTCGCATCACTGCTGACCCGGAGCGCACGCCGGAGATCGGCCGGCTAGCAGCTCCTATCCGGCCTCGCTCTCGCCGGGAAGTCCGGTCTCGGGCTCGGTGTCCTGGTCCGCGTCAGGGTCGAGGTCAGGTTCGGGCTGCTCCGGGACCAGATCGGGCTGCGGCTCGAACTCCGGCTCTGAGTCCGTCGCCAGAAAGAAGAGACCGGCGATCAGCAGTGCAGCGATGACCGCGACGGCGACGATGAGGTTCCGCCGGGGTGAGTCCATCTTGGCTCCAATCGAGTATGCGGCGATCACCTCATGCGTACCCCCTACCGGACAAACGGCAAACATCGGCTCGACCCGGTGTTCCCCTCAGGAGGGCCCGAGCGGATGCGGTGCGCGCGCGTCGCCCGGCTGCTCGTATCCCTGGAAGGGGAACTAACAGATACGTGAAGGTCGTCGATCTGTACGGGGGTCACACGATGCGCATCAACGATTCGCTGCCGTACCGGTTCTCGGAGATCGAGAATGTCTTGATCCCCATGTCCGACGGAGTCCGGCTCGCAGCTCGGCTCTGGATACCGGAGGGCGCCGAAAGCGACCCCGTACCGGCGATCCTCGAGTACATCCCGTACCGCAAACGGGACTTCAAGCGGATCCGGGACGAAGGCGTCCACCGCTACTTCGCTGGCCATGGGTACGCATGTGTCCGGGTCGACATACGTGGCAGCGGAGACTCCGAAGGCGTACTGACCGACGAGTACCTGGAGCAGGAACTCCGAGACGGCGAGGAGATTCTGGCGTGGATAGCGGCACAGCCATGGTGTAGCGGGAAGGTCGGCATCATCGGCATCTCGTGGGGAGGCTTCAACGGCCTTCAGATCGCTGCTCGCAAGCCGCCCGAGCTCGGCGCCGTCGTCACCTTGTCATCTACTGACGACCGCTACGCCGACGACGTCCACTACATGGGTGGCTGCCTGCTCGGCGACAACCTGTCGTGGGCCTCGGTGATGTTCGCGTACAACTCGCTGCCTCCCGACCCGCTCGTCGTAGGCGAAGCGTGGCGTGACATGTGGCTCGAGCGGCTCGAGGGCAGCGGGCTGTGGCTCGAGACGTGGCTGCGCCACCAACGACGCGACGACTACTGGAAGCACGGCTCGGTGTGCGAGGACTTCAGCGCGATCGACTGCCCCGTCTTCGCCGCGAGCGGCTGGGCGGACGGGTACTCCAACGCCGTCTTTCGCCTCATGAGCGAACTGGACGCGCCCCGGAGAGGGCTCATCGGCCCGTGGAGCCACCGCTATCCCCACGTGGGCAAGCCAGGTCCCGCTATCGGCTTCCTCCAAGAATGCCTGCGCTGGTGGGACCAGTGGCTCAAGGACGAGGACACCGGGATCATGGAGGAGGACATGCTCCGGGTCTGGATGCTCGACAGCGTCCCTCCTACTACCCGATACCGCTCGCGCCCGGGACGCTGGGTGGCCGAGCCGTCGTGGCCGTCGGAGCTTATCGAAGAGCGCACATACGCGCTCGACTGGCCGCTCATCACCCCTAGCGACGACACGGACACCCCTCGCCCGCCCTCTGATATGAAGACGATCCGTTCGCCGCTGTCGGTCGGCTTGTTCGCAGGCAAGTGGTGCTCGTACAGCGCTACGCCCGACCTGCCCCACGACCAGCGCGAAGAGGACGGCGGCGCGCTCGTCTTCGAGAGCGTCCCTCTCAAAGAGCAACTCGAGATCATGGGGGCACCGGTAGTCGAACTCTCACTCATCAGCGAAGAGCCGGTGGCGA
>SLCP01000065.1 GCA_007125735.1 Coriobacteriia bacterium
CCACCACCACGCGAGCACCCACAGCGGCCGCGATCTCGCGGATGCGCGCGGGCTTGCCGGGCAGCCGGGCGCGGGTGAACTCGAGCTCGGTGACGCCGGCACCCGCCTCACGCGCCGCGCTCGCAAGCGCGCTCGCACCGGCCGCCGCGACGTGCACGGACCAGCCCTCGGCCAGCGCGCCCCGCACGAGGTGCATGAGGTGCACCTCCCCGCCACCGAGCGTGGGGCCGGGGAAGTTGTTGACGAACAGGATCGATCGGGTCGCCTCGGTCACGGATTCACCTCAACGCCGAGTGTACCTGAGGCGCGCACCGGCCGAGGAGTGCTCGCATGGGCGGCGACCAAGGCTCACTCCCCCGGCAGCTCCGCGATCGCCTCGGCGATGCGATCCAGATACTCCGAGACATCCATCGAGTGCGCCGCCGCCATCTTGCGCAGCGTGGCTGGCCGAGGAGTACCGGATCCCGCCTCGATTCTCGACACCTGCCGCGCCGAGAGGCCGGGCACATCGGATTGCCTCAGACCGTGTTCGGCTCGGACCGCCCTCACCGCGCGACCGAACCGCTGATCGAACGCGAGCTTGCTCAACAGGGCCGTCTCCCGGAAGGCCGGGTCTATGGCGAAGCGGATCGTCTCGAGACCCACGTGCGTGTCGCTCGCCTCCCAGTGGAGGTAGCTTCCATCCTCGTCGATGACGAACTCGGCACGCTCACTCTCAGGCAGGCGCGCAAGGGCGGGGATGTCGGAGAAGCTGACGTCGAAGGACTCGAGCGCGCAGCTGCGCACGAGAAGGCGATCGTCGGACACGGTGGCATCCGCGATGAGTCGATCTTGAGCACCCACCTGCCACGCGCGGATGACCCTCTGCGGCACAACGGGATCGGTATGCACGAGCGTGTTGCGAAGCGTCCTCAGGTTCGCCCGCTCGAACATCGTGAGGAACCACGTGCACTCGACGTCGGCCCGCACGAAGAGGGCGCGCAGCCGATGAGCGGAGTTCGCGGCGTGTACGAGCTGCGCGACGATCTCCAATCCGGAAGCCGGCGTGAACACGAAGTAGTGCGACCCGCTCCGCTTGACGTCGATCGGCTCGATAGCCTCGAGCGGAAGCACGGATGTTCGCGGGCCACGGGGCACCGAGCCTGCGAAACCAGGGTCGCCCATCACAACGGTGAGTTCGTGCACGGCGGGCACCTCAGTCCTCCACTCGACCGGACTCCCTACCGTTTCACACTAGCACCAAGGAGACATTCTGTCATCAGACTTGTACGGCCTTATGTCGCAGGTATTGCACCAGCTCCTGCACCCCTATACTATCAATTCGTAGAATATTGACTAGTCATTCTGACCATCCGTTGACCCATGAAGGTGCGGGCAGACATGAAGACTCCCGAGAAGGCGCCCTCGGCCAAGCTGAGTGCTGAGTTCGCTGCCGACCTGCCTGGGATGGCGGCACGACTCGGAAGCGTGCTGGGCCGAGCACAGGCCGACTATCTGTACTGGGACAAGTTCAAGCAGTTGCCGATGCCGCAGGGCGTGCAAGCTTCCGATGCGTGGGCGTTCGTCAAGTTGATACGGAGCCTGAACCGAAAAGCAACCGCGATACCCGCACCGGAAGGTGGCCACTTCACCTACTGCATCACCGACGGCGTGTTGCACGCACTGCACAACATCGACAAATGGGCAGGAGGCTGGGGCGCGGACACCGCCCCGCATGTGCCCCACGATGCCCAGCGCGAGCGCTACATCCTGAGCACGCTCCTTGAGGAATCGATAGCGTCGAGTCAAATCGAAGGAGCCGCGACAACGCGCGAACGAGCACGCGAGATGCTGCTGAACGCCGAGAAGCCCCGAGATCATGGCGAACGCATGATCCTGAACAACTACACGACGATGAAACGCGTCCGGAGCCTCATTGACGCGCCGAGCACACCTCAGCTCCTGCTCGATCTGCAAACGTCGATGACGAGGGACACGCTGCAGCACGACGAGGATGTCGGCGCGCTCCGGACCACGGATGATGTGGTAGTCGCCGACGAGATGGGCCGCGTTCTCTACGTCCCCCCCAGTTCGGCCGACGTGCCCCGCATGGTCCAGGACCTGTGCGACTACGCGAACCGCGAGGGAGACCAATTCGAGCATCCTGCGATCAAGGCGATCGTCCTGCACTTCTGGCTGGCCCTCATCCACCCATTCGTGGATGGCAATGGCCGGACCGCCCGAGCCCTCTTCTACCTCTTCATGCTCAAGAGCCACTACTGGTTGTTCGAGTATCTGTCCATCTCACGCATCATCTTGCGGAGGAGGGCACAGTACGAACGCGCGTACCTGTACTCGGAGGTCGACGAGTCGGACTTCACCTACTTCCTTCTGTTCCACCTCAGGGCCATCGAGACGGCTCTCGAGGAGACACGGGAATACGTCCAGCGCAAGGCTGCCGAGGACACAGCGATTCTGCAGCAGGTCCAGGGCGACTTCGACCTGAACTACCGGCAACGAGCCATCGTGTCGCGAGCACTCAAGAAGCCAGGGGCCACATTCACGTTCCAGTCGCATGCCAACTCACACGGAGTGGTGAGGGCAACCGCTCGGGCTGACCTGCTGGACCTCTGCGATCGTGGCTATCTGCTGAAGCGCAAGGATGGTCGTCAGATCGTGTTCTTTGCTGCTCCGGATCTGCGAGAGAGGCTCGCAGGCCGAGCGGACTGACCCACCTGCCCCCACGCTCAGCGGCTCGGTAGTCGGGTCAACCGAGTGTCAATTAGAGTCAATTTGCATCGAGATTGACACTTGCGGAGCACAAGCCGGGGCTGAGTCGTGGAATACCTCGAGTTGGGGCGCTGTTTCTGCAAATCGCTCACGAGATGGGCGATATGTGCTACATGCAGCTACGGCCATGGGCCGCCACAGCTAGCCCGAAAGCTCGACCTTCAGACACTTCCCCACTGCAGCTGCAGCCTTCTCGAGCGTTGACAGTGTCACTGAGGGATTCGCTGGATCGAGCAAACGGTCGACCGCGGGTCTGCTCGTCCCCATCCTTCGAGCCAACTCGGCCTTGGTGATGTGACGCTGTTCCATCTCGCGAGCAATCTGGAACGCAATGACCCGTTTAGCGGCCACCGCCTCAGCGTGCTCCAACGCCCCCTCATCCCTGAGGAAGTCGTCGAAGCTGCTGCCTACATGCTGGTCTTTCACCGCGCTCACCCGTTTCTAAGGTTCGCGAGTCGACGTCGTGCCACCTCGAGGTCCCTCAGGGTCGTCTTCTGCGTCTTCTTCACGAAAGCGTGGAGCAGGATCATGATGCCGCCTTCGACCGTGAATACGACTCGCGCGGTCCCATCTCGGACTCGTGAACGAACCTCCCACAGTCCCGGTTCAAGCTTGCGAATCAACGGCATGCCGAGTGGCCAGCCGTACTGCGCAGTCTTGATGTCGTTGCCGATCGTCCTCCGGTCATCGCCGTCGAGATTCAGCAGCCAGGCGCGCACGGGCTCATTGCCAGTGCTGGTCTTGTAGAAGACCACCGCGAGGATCGGTGGTGTTTCGTCCATCTCAGTCACGACGACTCTGTCCGCAGAGTACCATAATTGGTGCGCCTCCCGCCACCATCAATCTTCGCAATGCACGGCATCGCATGCGTGCGCTGCAGCCGGGTCTCCGATTGGCTGACCATATCGCGACGCGCTTAACCGGCCCCATCCGATGCCTTAACCTGCACCAATGGCGCAACTCACATCCGATAGAATCGGGGTACCGAACCAGAAGGAGGTTGAGCCTCCGTGAGCAAAGACATCGACGTTCTGAGCCTGATCATCGAGAAGGCGCCTGAACTTGCGCAGCGATACGGAGCGCGTCGTCTCGCCGTGTTCGGTTCCGCAGCGCGAGGACGGTTGGGACCGGACAGCGACATCGATGTCCTCGTTGATTTCGCCAAGCCATCCTTTGATGACTACATGGACCTGAAGTTCGCCCTGGAAGACCTCACCGGGCGCACAGTCGACCTCGTCACGGTCACGGCACTCAAGCCGCGTCTTCGCGACCGCATCCTCAGCGAGGCTCGCGATGTCGCGTGATCCGCTCTTGTTCGTCAGTCCCTAGTGCTCCCCCAACAACAGAAGCCCCCCGGTCTGCGCTATCGTGCGCGCCGAAGGGCGCCTCGTATCGTGTGCCAACCTACCGGCGTTCGGATACTCGCTATGTCACGCCGCGTAGCGGATGATCTCGAGCTCGGCAGCATCCGTGACGTTCCCGAGCAGCTCGTCGATGCGCTCCATGACCTTGTCTTCGAACAGGTACTCGGCACACGCATCGCACTGAAGCGCGGGCACATCCCTGATGATGGCTATGGTGCGAGCGGAGATCTTGAACGGGAAGTCAGTGACGACAGGGCTCATGCTTGCCCCACAGGCAGTACATGTCACGATGTCGACCTCCCCCTCACGCCGCCCCGAGGCGCTCTATCCGCGTGCCCTTCCGCTCAAGTTCCTGCGCCGCGCCCCACAGATCGACCGCACGCTGCGCGTTCAGCCAGAAGTCCGCCGAGTTGCCAAAGAGCAGCGAGAGCCTCAGTGCCATATCCGCGCTCAGGGCGCGGCGCTCCCTCACGAGCTCGTTCACCGTTTGGCGCGACACGCCGAGTGCTTCGGCGAGGCTCGCCACAGTCAGCCCGTAGTCGGGCATGAAGTCCTCGCGCAGCATCTCGCCCGGATGTATGGGGCGTACGCTACGCGGCAGGCTGTTCGGGACCGGCACGTCGCACCTCCTCAGCGAACGCCAACGTCACGCAGAAATGTACCGTGTCACGTGACACGCGTCAACAGCGGGCGAGCCACCCTGCCGAGGCGTGCCGAGGCGTAGCGGCCCGAACGACTCCCGCTCCCCCCACCCTCGGTTATACTTGCCTCGCTACGCCTACACGCCTCTCGATTGGACTCCCGTCCGTGCTCAGCAGCCTCACCCACTCCCTCGGCGAGTACCTGCGCATCAACGCCATC
>SLCP01000213.1 GCA_007125735.1 Coriobacteriia bacterium
GAGCCCGACCGTGCCGTCGAGCGCGAGCATGGCGAGCGAGCGCCGCGTCGTGCCCGGACGGAACACCTCGTGGCCGGACGCCTCGGCGAGGCGCTCGACCACCTTCGACGCGGTGACCGGGACCGCGATGGCCGAGTGCTCGGTGTCGGTCTTGCACCACAGGTCCACGATCGCGTGGAGCGCGGTGTCTCCGTCGAGCAGGCGGCCGTTGGGGGTGATGAGCAAGAGGCGTTCGCCTCCCTGATCGAAGCGCACGCCAAAGTCTGCCTGGAAGACCTCTATGGTGTTGCGGATCTCCTCGAGCCACGCCTCGGCGGCCTCCATGCCGACCGAGGTCCGCTCGGCGTCCACGAACGGGTTCAAGCTCACGAGGTTGACGCGCCACGCCGAGGCGACGTTGGGCAGGATGATCGCGGCCACCCCGTGGTCGAGGTCAGCCACCACCTTGCGCCAGCGCGCACCCTCGACCACGCACTCATCGAGGGCGCGTGTCATGCCGGCCGTGTAGTACTCGAGTGAGCGCGGCGGGTAGATGATCTCGCCGGCGTCCTCGAAGAACGCCCGGCGGACCTCTCCTCGGAAGTACAAGCGCTCGACCTTCTTCTCCTCCCACGGCGCGATGTCGAGCCCGTTGGTGTCGAAGAACTCGATCCTGAGCGACTGCGGGTCTTCCGAGGACACGGCCACGTGGACCCCGCCCACGCAGCGCGTGTCGCGCACGGTGAATCGGGTGAGCGCAGGTGAGGCCGCACGCAGGTCGCGCACGTGGCAGCCGGTCGCGTTGAGGCCGGCGACCATCGCACGCTTGAGCATGCGCGCGGCCCGGCTCGAGTCCCGGCTCACCACGACGTGCGAGCCTTTGGGCAGCAGCGAGCCGAACGCCTGTGCCGCACGGAGCGCGACCTCGGGCGTGATGTCCACGCCGATGAGCCCCATCAGCCCGCTCTCGCCAAAGAGCCCCCGGTGGCTCCCGCTCTCCCAGATGACCGAGGTGTTGATCTCGGCAGCCGGCTCGATCTGCTTGTACGGGTAGACGAGCACGTTCGCGCCGATGCGCGCGCCCTGCCCGACGGTGGTCTCGTCGCCGATGACCGACCCGATGTCGATGCTCGCTCGGGCGCGCACGTCGACCTGGCGGCAGAGTACCGACCCGCTCACGCGGGCATGGCGCCCGACGAACCCGTCCTTCCACACGACCGAGTGCGTCACGCTAGCATGCTCGTTCAAGACGCAGTTGTCGCCGAGCACGGTGTAGGAGCCCACGCACGCGCCCTCGCGCAAGGTGACGTTGGAGCCGATGACGACCTTCTCGTCGATACGAGCGGCGGGGTCGATCTTGCTGCCCTCCCCCACCCACACGCCCGGCTTCGTCTCGACACCGGGAATGAAGACGTTCGCCTTCCCGTCGAGGATGTCGCGGTGCACCTGCATGTAGGACTCGAGCGAGCCCACGTCGCACCAGTACCCGTCGACGACACACCCGTAAAGCGGATACCCCGCGGCCATGAGCGCCGGGAAGAGCTCGGAGGAGAAGTCATGCGGCGTGTCGGCCGGTATGTGCGACAGGACCTCGTGCTCGACGACGTAGATGCCGGTGTTGATCGTGTCCGAGAAGACCTGCCCCCACGACGGCTTCTCCAAGAACCGATCGATGCGCCCGTCGTCGTCGGTGATCACGACGCCGAACTCGAGCGGGTTGGGCACCCGCTTGAGTGCGATCGTGACCGCAGCACCCTTCTCCCGGTGAAACCGCATGACCTCGCCGAGGTCGATGTCGGTGAGCGCATCGCCCGAGATGACCACGAACGGGTCGGTGCCAAGGAGCGACTCGGCGTTCTTCACCGAGCCGGCCGTGCCGAGCGGGGTCTCCTCGAGCGCGTAGGCAAGAGCGGTCCCCCACTCCTCGCCGTCGCCGAAGTAATCCTCGATCGCTTTGGGCATGAACGCGAGTGTCGCGACGACCTCTTCGATCCCGTGGTGTTTCACGAGGCCGAGGATGTGTTCCATCACCGGCTGGTTCATGATCGGCACCATCGGTTTTGGCAGCACGCTCGTGAGCGGACGCAGCCTCGTTCCCTCGCCGCCTGCCATGATGACCGCTTTCATGTGCCCAGCCCCTCCCCTACGATCAGCCGGTCGCGTGGTGTGCCCGGGCGAGCCTCCGCGCGAGTATCGTGTAGTGGCCCGCGCTCAGAAGCGAGAACGCGAGGCCGATGTAGACGATCGCTTCTGCGAGGTACCGCGTCTCGCCCGCGAACCGTACCTCGGGCCACCCGAGTATGAGGAACGAAAACCCGCCGAGCAGGATCGTCGTCGTGGCCTTGCCGAAGTACGTCACCGGCATACGCTCGCCAAGGCGCTCGAGCCGGTACGCTCCCCACAGGAGGTAGACGTCGCGGAGCACGAGCACGACCACGATCCACAGCGACAACCTCCCGATGAGGTAGAGGCCGATCACGCCCGAGGCTATGAGCAGCCGGTCCACGAGCGGGTCGATCGCCTTGCCGATCGCCGTGACGGTACCGGTACGGCGCGCGATCATCCCGTCGAGGAAGTCAGTCGATGCGGCGGCGGCGAACAGCGCGAACGCGAGCACGTCGGACCGGTCGGAGAGCAACACCGAGAAGAAGAACGGGATGAGCAGCAGACGCAGGATGGTGATGACGTTCGCGACCGTCCATACGTCGTGGAAGTGCTCTGGGTTCTCGCCTCGTGGCCGGGCCTCGCCGCTGTCTACCACCTCCACCTCCATTCAGTCGCTATATACCCGTGCACGGGGCCGAGGAGCCCTGCGATTCGTGGCTTCCTCGGACAGGGTAGACGAGGACCCCGCCGCATCGCTGCGCCGAGGCCCTCGGTCGGTTCCTGGTCGGGCTGACAGGATTTGAACCTGCGACCCCTTGACCCCCAGTCAAGTGCGCTACCAAACTGCGCCACAGCCCGTTACTAGTGCTGACCTGGGACGACGTGATCAGCGTTCCCGGGTCGAGCGGTTGTGTCCTACCGCCTGGGACAGTATAGGGACGGTCCCGTCACTCTGTCCACCGTCAGCAGGCTGCATATCGTACCACTCCGGACGCGTGTGGACGAAACCTCGCTCACGCGGAACCATCTCGCTTGTAGCGGGATGCCTTGTACGCCTCCACCGCCGAACGGCTTGAGCGGTATCGGCCGTCCGAGCCGATGATTGCTTCCAACCGCCCACGTCCTGCCGCCTGCTTGAGCGCCGCGAGGCTGAGATCCTCGTCGACAAGCGCTTCGAGCGGTACGTACTTCGCCGGTCCTGCGATATCGGGGATCAAGCGATGGAGATTGTTCACGACCGAGCGGACGATGAGCTCCGCGAGCGGGCCGTGGTCGCCGTGGTCGGCGCGATCGAGCGCCTTGAGATAGCGACCCCGCTGATCCTTGAAGATGACGATCGGCGGCCAGCCGAGGCGAACCAGGATCAGGTTGAGCAGCAGCCGCCCCGTGCGGCCATTACCATCGATGAACGGGTGTAGCTGCTCGAATTCGACGTGGATACGAGCGAGCGCCTCCGGGACTTCAGTCATACCCAAGGCGCCCTGGGAGAGCGGCTGGCCGAACTGGTTGACCTGATCGACCCATGAAGCGACGCCAGGTTTGACGAGCGGATGAGATGGCGGTGTCATGCCCCCAGGAAAGGGCCGAATGTCGTGTTCACGGAAGTTACCGGGCCCCTCACTGTCATTTGCTTCAGGATGTGGTGCGACCTCCCATACCTTCGCCATCGCACGTGCGTGGATGTCGCGCACTTCGGTGACGGTGACAAGCCCTCTGTGGTCACGCTCGTCCGGATCGACCCCCTGCTGGTAGACCCAGCGCGCCGCCTCCGAATACCCGAGGACCTCCATGTAGTCCTTGAGCTCTTTCGCTCCCACGGCTCTGCCATGCTCGAGAAGCTGCTCGACCTCACGCAGCACAAGCGTGTTGCCTTCGAGTGCAGTGGAATGATGCGCTTCGAGATGCCACACGTCATCCCACAGTCGCTTGGCCTCCACCGGGGTGGGAAGACCACCGTAGCGGCTCAACTCATCAATTGCAGAGGCGAACCGCCGATAGACGGCTGTTCGGGGTGGACGTCCCCGAGGAGTGCGGCCCTGTGGCGCATTTGTCATCGTGCCCCCCAAAGAAGTCAACAACGACACCTTAGCAAATTGTCGTCGCATACACTAGATAAAACAACAAAGACACATTCGACTTCGAGACACCGTCTACGTCGCAGATCGGTGGATACGAGCATCAAGTATCGACAGCACTTCCTCTAGGACGGCACCTGACTCGCCATCACGCGCTCGATGCGCATGCGGATGACGTCGATGTCCTCTCGCGACCAGGAAGGACCACTCTCGATGACGGTGCCGTCGTCAAGGAGGACCTCCAAGTGATAGGTGGGAGAACTGTCGCTCCAGTCCCGCTCGACGGTCTCCAGAGCGCTGAGCGCAGACAACGGATAGACGCGGCGCGTCCGGCGGACCACGGGGGCCTCGAACGTGTGCGTCAGCGTGGAGTTCGACATGTCGAAGACGATCTCTGAGCTCAGGCCAGCGACGGCCGCATAGACAAAGAAGGCGCTCAGCCCCATCGCACCGGCGGATATGAACGCAGCAAGCAGGAAGAACGGGTTCAGGTAGTGTTGCCATTCCACGCGAACGAGCAGCTCGTAGGGTGCGATCAGGGGGAAGATGGCCAGAACAGCCAGAAAGACCCGCATCCCTGGCCGCATGGGCGAGCGGATCTCGAGCCGTTCATCGCTTTCGACCAGCAGAGGGTCCGACATCTGTGTGCGACCGCCGTTCCGATGCCCGCTGGAGTCATCCGCTACCCGGCAACACCGCGCCGACTGGACCGCGTCAAGTACACCACGAACAACACGCCAACCACCACAAGCAGCGTCTGGTGAATCCACCAGCGCGTCTGCACGACACCGGACTGCATCACGAGGGTGGGCGTAAGCGCGATGAACGCGTTGTACGCACCGTGAGCGATCACCGCCGAGAGCGGCCGTCCGCCGGACGCCTTCATCACCCAGGAAAAGAAGAACGACAGGCCGATGGTCCCGAGGAGGAACGCGACGAACGGCATGTACTCCTGCGATGATCCCAACACGAACCACAGAGGGATGTGCCAGACGGCCCACACTGAGCCCAGCACTACGTTCCCCATCCAGATACCGAACCGGGCCTCGAGGGGCTCCAGTATGTAGCCTCGCCATCCGACCTCTTCCTGGCCTCCCCCCAGAAGGGCCATGAGCACCAGCCAGATGGGAAACACGAAGGCGCTCGGCAGCAGCATCGGCAACCTGTCGTGCCCGAACAGCTCCGGGACGTACCACGCGAACGCATTGACCGCGCCGAGAACGGCGAAGATCGAGACCCACGCCTTCCAGCCGAACCTCAGCGACAAGAAGGACTTGAGGAAGTCGACGAGCGCCCTGCGACCGTCAAGCGTCCACACCGAGTAACAGGCTCCGATGGCAGGGCCAAAAGCACCGAGCATCGCTGCCGGCAGAGCCATCGTCGCGCGGATCTCATCGTCCACGCGCAAGACGCCCACCCCCGCGAGCACGAGCGGCAACCAGATGAGCCACGACCACGCAAACGTGACCACGAAGAAACGTAGCGGGATACGACCGTGCATCGGAGTCCTGTCAGTCTGGCCATCGGCGGCTTCGGTTAACTGCTTATGCGTCAATGCGGCCTCCTTCGGCTCTTGGAGACCCTAGCACCTTAAGCGGTACCCCGTTTCGGGGGCCGGACCATGACAGGACTCACCAGCGAGATCCCTGACCGCCTCCCAGTAGTCGAGACGCTCCCCTTCGCCGACCTCGATCGAGCAGTCCTCAACCACCCGGTAGCCGCGATGCTCGTAGACCCGGTTTCTCACATCATCCCCCGAGGTGTGGTCCCTCATGAATGCTACAAACCAGACCGCTCCAGCCAATACAGCACGGCGAAGATGAGCGTTGCAGCGGGGATGACGATCACCCAATCATTGACTTTGAACAAGCGCGGAAAGGTCAGGTCGCCAAAGTAGCCCTTCTTCAGAATGCCCTTACTGAGTCGCGGGTAGAGTGCGGCAAAAAGGCCAGAGCCGATCAAGATGCCCGCCAGTCCTCCGACCAAGGCGTCCAGCGCGCCGTTACCGATAGCGCCCGCAATGGTGCCAGGACAATAACCCAATACCGCAAAGCCCATCCCAAAGATCAATCCGCCAACAATGTTCATGCCCGCAGACCCCGCTTTGGGATACAGCTCCACCCAACCCAGGGTCTTCATCACGTGGATACCGATCATTCCGGTCAAGACGGCGGAAAGCATGATCTTCAGGACGGTGAAATCGGTGAGCAGCAGTTGCCCGACAATCACGTCGTATTTCGTCGCGCCGCCTTTGTGAAGCAGAAAGCCGAACACGATACCGAACGCCAATCCCCCGAACAGGGGGGATATGTCTTTCTTTGGTGTCGATGTCTGTGTCCGCTCATCCACGGATCCGCTTGTTTGCATGTTCATCCCCTCCCCCTAGCCGATCAAGGTGAAGATGACGTGTGCCGTCAGAATGCCGCCAATGAAGAAGAACACCGCCGAAATCCAACTCGAAACGGCAAGCTGAAGGGTTCCGCTGATACCATGCCCGCTGGTACATCCGTCGGCCAATCGCGCGCCAAAACCGATGAGAACGCCACCGACCAGCGCCACGATGACGCGCAGTAACGGGTTCCCGCCAAATGCGTCTGCCCAAAGCGACGGAACCCACTGCAAGCGAAAGTCGCCGGATAACAGCGCCGAGATCAGCGAGCCGGCGATAATGCCCACCACCAGCATCCATTGCCAGTCCACACCAAGCCCTATCTTCTGGTAGTAGGGCTTCTGGGCGACGTCCTTTCCCGAGAACAGTCTTTCGATCATGCCGCTGGTCTTGGCAAAGCTTGTTGAAGTTGCAAGCGGTTTCCTGGAGATGAGAAAGCTGAGCCAGCTCAGGATGCCGATGCCGATTCCAACTGCATAAGGCGACCAGCGCAGTTCTGTTAAGAATGCCATCAGATTGCCCCTCCGTTGCCTACTCCGTGTCCCAGTGTCTTGTGATTTCGCTAAAGTCCGTGAAGAATCTGGAGCCATGCGGATTGTCACAAACGTGGCATTCCCGGATGTACCCGGCAGCGCTATAGCCAGTCAATCCTCCGGCGACATTATGGACATCGTCGAATCCATGCTGCTTGAGAATGCTCGCGCCGAGCGCGGAGCGATTTCCCGAGCTGCAGATAAGGACGGTCATTTTGTCCTTGTCCAGCTCGTGGTGGCGGGTGCGCAGCTCGGCCACCGGGATATTGATGGCGCCTTTGATATGGGCATCCGCATACTCAAGCGGTGCTCGCACGTCCAGCAGTACAAAACCGGTGTCACCGGTGATCATGTCATGCAAGTCCTCCGCTGAGATCAGCCCGACGTGGCTGGTCCTAAGTCCCCTTACAGCCCAGGCCACCATGCCGCCATCCAGGTAACCCACGATACGGTCCACACCAACCCGACGTGCCCACGTATTCGCTTCCAGCGCCTTGCTGTAATCATCTGCTATCAACAAGATGTCCTTGTCCGGCGGCAAGACCCAGCCAGCAAAAGTCGGAAAGTTGCCGTTGATATCTAGGTGCCAGACGCCGGGGATATGCTGGGCGGCAAAGGCGTGATAACCGCGGGCATCCAGCAGAACCGTGTCGGCGACGTTCATCCGTTCCTCGAATCGGCGTGGGCCGAACTCTTCCATGGTGGGGAGGTCGGCAACCAGAGCCGGGCCACGGCGGTTGATCTCGCTGCAGCGGCTGAAATGATCCGGGGCAGGGGGCATATCGTTCGTGAGCGATTCGACGAACTCGGATTCGTCTTCGTGCTGAAGAGCCGGGTTGAAGTTGCGCTCGTAGCCGATGGTTGAGCGCCATTTGGCGCCCATAGCACGACCGCACAAAGAACCCGCACCGTGCGCCGGATAGACTTCGACATAATCAGGCAGCTTCATCAGCTTGTCATGCAGGCTGTGGTAGAGCTTTTTCGCCAGCTCCTCCGCCCGGTCAGGAAAGAGGTCCGGCCGTCCTACATCTCCGACAAAGAGCGTGTCTCCCACGAACACGCCGACCGGGCTCTCTGACCGGGCCGTGTCGATCACGACATAGCTGAGATGCTCCGGCGTATGGCCAGGGGTTTCCAATACCTGGAGAATCATATCCTCCAACTCTATGGAATCGCCTTCCGACAGGGCCACGTGTTCGAAGGCGCACTGTGCCGATTTGGCCACGTAGATCTGCGCGCCGGTCTTCTTCGCCAGATCCATGTGTCCCGAAACGAAATCGGCATGAAGATGGGTTTGGAGGATGTGGGTGATCTCCAGCCCCATCGCACGAGCTTCGGTGATGTAGACATCGACATCCCGTTGAGGATCGATGACGGCGCACTGGTCCTTTCCCGCGAGAATGTATGAGCTGTGAGCGATCTTTCTTACGAAGAAGTGTTTGAGTAGCATGGCATTATCTCCTCTGGTCTCTGGGCCTTATAGGTAGAAGAGGTAGAACACGGGCACGACAACCACAAGGAATAGCAGGGTCATTCCGCCGCCAGCCTTAAGGTAGTCTGCGTTTCGATATCCGCCGGAGGACATCAGGAACGCATTGACCTGGTGGGTGGGCAGAATGAAGGAATTCGCCACACACACCGCTGCCATCAAGGCCAGGGGACGGGGATCGAGTCCGCCGATTTGCGCCATGTTTACGACCAGCGGGGCTAACACCACGATCGCGCCCACATTGGACATGAACAGCGAAAACAGGGTGGACAAGACGGCAACGGTCAAAAGGACAAGCGCCGGATGCCCGCCCTGAACCAGCGACATCACCTTCTCTGCCAAGAAAGCGGCGGTTCCGGTCTTCTGCATGGCGACCCCCAGCGGAATGAGCCCAGCAAGAAGAAACACGACCTTCCAATCGATGGCTTGATAGGCTTCCTGGATCGTGAGTACCCGGATCAACACCATGGCGATAGCGCCGGTGAAGAATGCCAGCGAGATGGGAGCGCCGGTCATTGCCAATCCAATGGCGCCCAGGAAACAGAGTGTGGCCCCCCAGAGTCTTGAGGGATCTTGTTTCTTCTCGACCGTGAACGGCGTCACCACCACAAAGGCAGAATCCATTTTGAGATCGCTAATGCGCTCCCACAAGCCATAGACAACCATCGTGTCGCCGGGAAGTATCTGACGATCTGAAAAGTCATCCCGTACTTCTTCTCCCTTGCTGAACATCATGACCGGCTCCACAGCATACCGTTTGCGAAGCGAGAATTGGCGCATGGTCTGCCCCACCATTTCCGAGCGAGGCGGGATAATGACTTCCGCGAAACCGGCGCGATCTGGATCGTTGAGACTGGAGAATCGATCACCCCGTTCTTGCTGTATCAGGTTGTATGCGGAGGCGAACTCTCTCAAATCTTCTTTGTTGCCCAGGAGCGCCATCTCCTGTCCGGCCTCGAACTTCGCTTCTCGCCAGGGCGCGTATTCCGTCTCCCCGCCTTGCGAGAGAGCGAGAATGTGTAGATTGAATCTTCCCCATACAACCGATTGTACGGTCGTCTTGCCTGCCAATGCGCTGTCGGGGGGAATGGCGTAGTGCCATATATGGTGCGGCAGATGTAGCGCCTCAATGAGTTTGTCCTGCTCCGAAACTGGTTCGCCCGGAGATTCTGAATGCGGTAGAACGTACTTGCCGAACAAGAAGAAGAAGCCGATTCCCGAAAGCAGCAACATAACACCCACCGGGGTTACGCTAAATAGTCCATAGGGTGCCAAGTCAGCGCTGCGAAGCAGGTCATTGATCAGAATGAGCGGGCCCGAGCCTACCATGCTCAATGTGCCGCCCAATATGGCCGCAAATCCTATCGGCATGATCAGGGCCGATGCCGGGATCCTTTCCCGGCGTGAGATATTGAGAACACCCGGCAAGAAGAGCGCCGCCGCACCGATGTTCTGTATAAGCCCCGACAAGGTCCCCACCGATAGGGACATCACCCCAATCACGCGCGACTCTTTGGTACCCACTCTCTCCAAGACTGCGCGCGAAAACCGATCCATGATGCCGGTTCTAGCAATGCCCTGTCCCAAGATCATGACGCCTATCATGGCGATCACGGCGTTGCTCGAAAAACCGGAGAGCGTTTCTTGCGGCGTCAGCACGCCGGTCCATCCCAACGCCAGCATGCAGACAAGCGCAGCAACATCTATGCGAACGGCCTCGAAAACGAGTGCAGCCACAGTGGCAATGAGGATAGTCAGAACAGTGATGATGACTGGGTCCATACCAAGACATGCCCATTACGAGCAAGGTTGTCACAGTGTGCCAGTTGCTGGGCGCAATCCGGTCGACCTGGAGTTGGAAGTGACCCGAGCTTCGGCGCCCAAGGCCCGAGCCCTCGAGGACGAGTGCCTCAAGGAGCGCATCGTCTTCCACCACACCCCTCACTGCAGAGGAATCCCCATGGAGACCAGCAACAACAGAACCGGCAGGGTCGCATCGATCAAGAAGTGCAAGCCCATGAGGTAGGGCAACGCCGTGGGCCGGCGATCGACGATGAAACCGGTCCAGAGTGCGAAGGGCAGGAACTTCACCGCAAGCCAAAGGGCGTAGCGCCAGTCGGGCTGGAAAGCGAAGAACATGTGCTGCAGTGATAGCGTGCCCCCGACGATGGCGATCGCCAACCACCGGCCCATCCCCCACGCCTGAAGCCTGGGCGCGACATAGCCCCAGTACATGGGCAGCTCTGCGAGTGCTTGTGTGGCAGGCATGAGAGCGAAGAGCGGATAGACCGCCAGAAGCGGCAGCGCCTGGAACAACATCTCGTTCGGGTAGGTCGCGTCCCCCCACAGGGCAGTCGCGAGAAACGTGCCCGGCAGCAACGCAAACACGGCCGTGCCGAGCATGAAGACAAACGCCCAGATCAAGTCGCCTTTCCAGGTCGACTTGCTGGCGAAGAAGATGTCGCGCATGCGCAGGCCCTCGAGCCGAGCAAAGCGCCTCATCAGCAGGAGGCTTGCGATGTTGGCGACCGTGACGAACCAGAGCCACCACGCGGCCGAAGCCGCCACAGCATCCGGACGACCAGCGAGCGAGAAGACCGCCGCGAGGGTCAGGAGCAGTGTGAACGTGACGCCCGACCGCAGCGCCAGCATGGCCCACACCCGCCGCAGCGGAATAGCACCCTCTGCGACAAGGGGCTTGAGGGCCTCTGGGGTATTGGGTGCGATCAAGCGTTCAGGCACTGGACTTCCTTGATGGGTCTAACGTGCTACGGCTGACCTGCGAGCGAAGCGAGTCTGCTCGAACTGATTACATGGGCGGACGGATGCGCACCAGCCCCGGCGATATGACGGTGAACGCTGCGGTCATTTCACCCGCGTGTTCATCGAGGGCCTTCGAGACGAGGCCTGCCTTGTCGTGCGGCGGAAGACCAGAGAGCCTGAGCAGGAGCACGCCGGTCGCGATGCGCCCCAGCCGGAACACCAGCTCGCCGAAGTCTTTGTCCACCGTGACGAGCAGACGACCGTCCTCGTTGGCGCGACCGAGCACCTCGTCGTCGGTGATGCCTGGGGCGAGCTCAGCGACGTACTCGACATCGTAGCCGTCGAGCCTGGGAGCCGCTCGACTATCTGGGCGTCGACGCCTTCGTCCGCGAGCAGTCTCACGCCGCCGGCTCGGAAATCGGGTAGGCGACGTCGGCCTTCAAGGCTTCGGCTCCGAAGCGCACAGCTGCCAAGACGCCCTCGCGGGTGAGCCGAGGGTGGGCCTCAAGTATCTGTTCGATCGTCTCGCCAGCGCCAAGATCCTCGAGGATAGCCTCGACGGTGACGCGGGTTCCCTCGACGACCGGCTTGCCCATCATCACGTCGGGCGCCGACACGATCCTCTGTGCAGTCACTGCGGACACCTCCTTGCGTGTTTCAAGTGTACTACCATTGCAGCGACGATGCCGCTGTCGGGGATCTCAGCGAAGGCCACAAGGATTAATCGGTCTTGCCGCCGTCGCGATCACTCTGCCGACATGCCCTCGCGAGGCCCCGAGCGTGAGAGGCAACTTCGCGAGCGGGACACGAGGGTCAGCCGCGCAGCCGACGCTTGGCCTCATGCCTCGATGAGCCGCATCGTTGTCTACGAAGCCGAGCACGTCTTGCCAGCTTAGGCTGCGACCGGACTCCCGCTCAAGAAGCCGACCCGCACGGCAGCCCAACATGGAATCTAGAGCGGGTCCTCGGTCTGCTCGCCGCCGTCACTGACTGAAGACGTCCATCTGCTGCCGTCCCAGTAGCGCAACTCGTGTCGACCCGACGGATCGGCCAGCCAGGCGGCGGGGATGATCTTCGACCACAGCCTACCAGGTGGTGCGCCGGCGATGTCTTGAAGGGCCGCGGCGTCGTTCAGGTAGAACTCGCAGTAGCCGCATGCTGTGCACACGCACGTGTGCCAGTCCTCGGTGAGCGCAGGCCCGGGCGCATCCGTCCACACCTTGAGGAGACGAGCTTCATCGTTCCAGATGCCACCGGGGTGCTGTGACCGGTACACCTCGGTGGAGCTGCACTTCGGACAGCGTCCACTGTTCATGATGACCCCCTAGTCCGCTTCATGATGCGGTTGCGTCTAACGATGTAACGCCTGAGCTGCGAGGCGCGGGTTAGTCAGCCCGCTCCCATACCGATAGCCGCCAGTTTGCGACCGCCGGATCACCTATTGCCGCCCATACTCCGCCGACACTAGTCGCCTCGATCGAAGCTGCGCGCAGAGACTCCCCGAGCTCTCCTGTACAGATGTGATTGTCGTTGACGTAGTACACGGCACCCTCGCTATCCACGAACACCGTGATGTCCACGGCTTCATCATCCGGAAGGTGAGCGTACTCATAGTCAATGGTTCGCGCGGCCAGCCAGCTCCCGTCGTCGAAACGACGGATGAAGACATCGTCGACTACGTAGGTACCAGACAGGCTGCCGAGCTCCTTCCTCTCCCCCATCTCTTGAAGGCGGGGCACCCACTCCTCGATGTACTCCTGCTCAGTGGGTGGGCCGAACAGGGTCGCGCCATCCTCGATCATGATGAGTGCCGACGCCAAGATGACAGCCGCAACTACCACAGTCACAGCAAGAAGACGAGTCGAGAGCAGTTTCGGACGAGCCACGCGACCCCCTTGCCGCGAGTTCGACGTGGTTGCGCATAAGCTGCGCGCCGTTCGCTTTCAGGTCGATTCTACCTTCTCTCAGCTTCATGCGCTTGTTGGACGGCGGACACCGGTTCCGCTGACAGCGGCAGGCAGTCATGACTGTTCGGTTCGCGAACGCACTCAGCCAGCTTGGTCGACTCCTTTCCCGACAGCGCCATCACCCTCACCAGCAATCGCTCCACCGAAAACGCATAGCCCGTCTTCTCCCACAGCGCGAGAACAGCTCCCCACAAGCCCACTACCACAGCCGCGAAGACAAGCGTGGCCGCCATGGAGTCGTTCCAGCCCGGGAGCAGGGCCGAAAGCGCGTTTGCGACCAGTTGGCTGACGGGCGTCTCGAGAATGAAGACAGACAGCCCCGCCACACCGAAGCGACGTACGAAGGAGGATGCCTTCGCGCGAACGGCGGCCTTGGCGGGGGATGTGGCGTCGAAGAAGCCGATGAACGCGATGGCAAGCAGCAGGAAGAGCCCGACTTGCTATTCTGCAGTCCGCATAACACCCGCGCCCACAACAAGAAAGCCCTGGCAGCGAGGCGCACAGCCTCATCTACCAGGGCCTTCCAATCAAATCGGGATCCGCTCCCTCGGCCACGCACGCCGCGGGTTCGAGCAGCCAACCGACCCAGCTACGGAGCCAGATACCCCGTGGTCGCCAGCAGCTCGCGCAGCTGCGGCTCGCTCGTGTACGACTGGCAGTAGTCGATCTCGACCACGGGCGGGGTCTCGTGGACCGTCACCAGCCCGATGCCCACGCCGCGAGACAGGGCGTCGAACACGTTCGCGGCCACTTCCTCTACGGGCTCGCCGGGCGGGACGTCGAGCGTCAGCGTGGCAAACGCGCACTCGTCAACCGTGGCCATGATGCGGGATACCTTGCCGTCGACGACCTCGAGCCTGTTCGCGTTCGTCGCGGCGATGACAGCCACCACCACGAGTACGAGTATGACCACGACCGTGATCGGCATGACGGGGGCCTTCTTCACGGGCATCGGCGCAGGAACGCTCGCCGGGGCTCCATCTGCCTTGGACTTCTTCCGCTTTGCCACTCGATCACTCCCGATGCTCTCGGCCGACGTGTCAGCGGCAGTATACCAGCCGCCATCGATAGTTCACCTGCTTCCCTAGCGAGTGCTAGGCCAAGAAGAGGACCGCCACCGAGGCAGCCACGACGGCAGCCTGCGTCAACACCCCGGGCACCGGGGCGCACGCGCCGTGCGGGAACCCGCGCCAGTGGCTCGGGAACACCCGCCACCTGCGGGGAGAGTTGCGCAAGGCGTTGATCGAGTCGAGGTCCGGGGCCGCCGAGACCACGCCTGCGACGATGACCTTCGCGTCTACGCCCAACGCGATCGACGCGAGCGCCAGCACGGCGACCGAGGCGCTCACATCGGCCACGGCCCAGCGCCGCGCGTGCTCGCTGCGCGTGTAGTCCCAGTGCGGCACGAGGTCGAGCAGCAGGTGCAGCGCGAGCGCGGCGAGCAGCACCACCGGATAGCCGTGCGCGACCAACACGTGGCCTACGGCCATCCCCGAGACCGTGTGGACCACAACCCACATCGGCGCACTCCCCGCCTACCGGGCGTCCGGTCCTCCGGTCATCCCTCCGCGGTAGAGCAGCACCTGGACGTCCTCGACCGTGATGAGCCCGTCGCCGATCATCGCGCCGTAGACCTCGGCCAGCGCCGTGATCTTGTCGGGGATGTCGATTACCTGCACCACGACCGGCAGGTCGACCGACATGCGCATGCCGTGCTTGGCGTGCTCGCGGCTCGTCGCGCCGTACCCGGTCATGCCCCTGAGCACCGTCACGCCGGCACACCCGGCTATGCGCGCCGACTCCATGAGCGCCTCGTACAGCGGCTTGCCATCGTACATGTCCGCCTCGCCGATGTAGACGGCGAGCCTCTTGGCGGTTCCCGTAAGCGTCATCGTGACTCCTCTTCCGGAGTGTCGGTCGGTGTCGCGGCCCTCTTCTTCTGCATTTCCCCGGCGAGCGCGTCGCAGACGGTCCGCGCGATCGCGCGCTTGGACTGCACGGGCGCCTCGACGGCCGCCTCGCGCGACACGAGCACCACCCGGTTGCGGTCGGACCCAAACCCCAGGCCCGCCTCGGTGATGTCGTTTCCCACGACCAGATCGAGGTTCTTGCGCTCGAGTTTGCCGCGCGCGTTGGCGATCACGTCCTCGGACTCCGCCGCGAACCCGATGAGCACCCGCTCCCCCTTCTGCGCGGCCATCTCGCCGAGGATGTCGGGGGTGCGCTCGAGCGCGAGGCTCGCGGGCGCGTCGTCCTTCTTGATCTTGCGCGCCTCGCTGGCCGCAGGGCGCAGGTCCGATACCGCGGCCGTGGCGACGACGGCGTCGGCCGCAGCGTAGGCGCGCATGGCCGCGGCGGACATCTCCTCGGCGGTCTGTACGCGCACGGTCGTACACCCGAACGGGTCCGGCAGCGTCGTGGGTCCGGAGACGAGCGTGACCTCGGCGCCCCGGCGAGCGGCCTCCTCGGCGATGAGGTAGCCGGTCTTGCCCGAGGAGCGGTTGCCGATGAAGCGCACCGGGTCGATGGGCTCGTAGGTGGGGCCGGCCGTCACGAGCACCCGCACGCCGGCCAGATCGCGCGCGCGGCGCACCTCGGCGAGTATCGCTTCGACGATGTCGGCCACCGGGGCCAGACGCCCCTCGCCCACGTCCCCGCAGGCCAGCTCGCCGGAGGCCGGCTCGACCACCACCGCTCCCCGCTCGCGGAGCACGGCCAGGTTCGCCCGGGTCGCCTCGTCGCGCCACATGTGCGTGTTCATCGCGGGCGCGATCACGAGCGGAGCCTCGGTCGCGAGTGCTGCGGTGGTGAGCATGTCGTCGGCAACACCGCCCGCGAGCTTGGCCATGACGTTGGCGGTGCATGGGACGATCGCGAAGACGTCGGCCTCCTCGGCAAGCGAGACGTGGAAGACGCGGGAGGCCGTGGCATCGTCCCAAAGCGACGTCACCACCGGCTCGCCGGTGAGCGTGCGCAGCGTGAGCGGGCCGATGAAGTGCGTCGCGGCCTCGGTCATGACGGCTTTCACGCGCACGTCGGCGCGCGCAAGCTCGCGCGCGACCTCGCACGCCTTGTACGCCGCTATGCATCCGGTCACGCCGAGCACGACCGTGGTGCGCTCTTCTGCCATGGGGTCCCATTCGCCGGTGGCACTCTGAGGCGATTCCTAGCAGACCAGATTATCGCACGCCGCGCTGAACGGGAATGTACCTCTCTGTACGTCCGCCTGCGACCGGGAGGTATCAGCCGGCATGCCTTCACACGACACAGACGCCATCGAGGTACGGATCAAGATCGGAGGCCCTGCCGGGTTCGGCATCAAGGCCGCCGGTCAGACGCTCGCGCGGCTCTTCGTGCGCGCCGGGTACGAGACGTTCGACCTGACCGAGTACCCCTCCCTCATCAAGGGGGGCCATAACAACTACCACCTGCGGATATCCACCGAGGAGATCTTCAGTCACGTCGAGCCCGTCGACGTGCTCGTCGCGCTCGA
>SLCP01000178.1 GCA_007125735.1 Coriobacteriia bacterium
CGAGGTGTCCCTTGATCGACTCTTTGGCGCGCGTGATCTCCTCGGCGGTGAGGCCGGAACGCAGCACGTTGGCGAACTCGTCTTGGATGAGGCGCACGACCTCCTCGGCGTTGGACGGTCGCGTGCCGGCGTACACCGCGAACTGTCCGGTGTCCTGGAAATGCGCGTTGAACGAGTACACCGAGTAGACGAGCCCCTTCTTCTCGCGGATCTCCTGGAAGAGCCGCGAGGCCATGCCTCCGCCGAGCACGTTGTCGAGCACGGTCAGGATGAAGCGATCGGGGTCGTGAGCGGAAAGACCGGTGACGCCATAGCAGATGTGCGCCTGCTCGGTATCCTTCTCGAGCACCGTGAGCCGGCCGGTCGATGGCGACGCGGCCTTCGGGCGCTCGCTCCGCGGACCGACAGGCAGGTCGGCGAGGTGCGTGCGGGCGAGATCCACGAGCGCGTCGTGGTCGACGCTCCCGGCCGCGGCAACGACGCAGTTGCCGGTCAGGTAGTGGCGGCGACGGAACTCGACGGACGCAGCGTGATCGAAGGAGCCGACGGTCTCGCGGCTGCCGAGGATCGAGAGGCCGATCGGGTGCTCGGGCCACAGCGTGCGGGCGAACAGCTCGTGGATGCGGTCGTCGGGCGTGTCCTCCATGCGTGCGATCTCCTCGATGACGACCTCGCGCTCCTTCACGCATGCATCGTCGGTCAAGGACGCGTGGCACACCATGTCGGAGAGGATCTCAACGGCCGTAGGCAGGTGCTCATCTATCACGCGTGAGTAGTAGCACGTGTACTCCTTGCTCGTGAACGCGTTGAGTTCGGCACCGATGCCGTCGAACGCCTCGGAGATCTGGGCTGCGGTACGCGTCGGCGTACCCTTGAACATCATATGTTCCATGAAGTGCGACATCCCGGCCTCGGCGGGAGTCTCGTCGCGACTCCCTACCGAGAACCAGATGCCGAGCGCGACGGAGCGAACCGAGTCGATGGACTCGGTCAGCACCGTGATGCCGTTATCGAGGTCGGTGCGGCGATAGAACACGCGTGGGCTCGCTCTCGCTAGTTGCGGCGCCGCGGCTTGCGACCTTCGCCGCCGCGGTCGTCACGGCGCGGTCCACGGTCACGATCGCCACCGGGCCGACCCCCGCCCTCGCCGCCACCCTTGCTCGGCGGGGCATCGGGCTTGTCGAGGCGGTCGAGCGATATCTTGCCGCGCTCATCGATATCGATGATCTCGACCTCGACCTCGTCGCCCACGGTCAACACGTCTTCGACCTTCTCCACGCGACCCTTGGCCACGCGAGAGATGTGGATGAGACCGTCCTTGCCCGGCGTGAGCTCGACGAACGCGCCGAACGCCTGGATCGAGACGACGCGGCCCTTATAGCGCTCGCCGATCTCGGGGACCTTGACGATGAGCTGGATGCGGCGGACCGCCTCTTCTCCGCCCTGGTCGCGCGAGGCGACGAAGATCGTGCCGTCCTCCTGGATGTCGATGTGGGCGCCGGTCTCCTCCTGGATGCCGCGGATGACCTTGCCGCCCGACCCGATGACGTCGCGGATCTTGTCGACCGGGATCTTGACGGTAAGGATACGCGGAGCGTACTGCGACAGTTCGCCACGCGGTACTTCGATCGCCTCGAGCATCCTGTCGAGGATGTGAGAGCGGCCGTCCTTCGCCTGGCGCAGGGCGGTCGCGAGGATCTCGTAGGACAGCCCCTTGGCCTTGTTGTCCATCTGCAGCGCGGTGATGCCGTTCTCGGTGCCGGCGACCTTGAAGTCCATGTCGCCGAGGAAGTCCTCGACGCCTTGGATGTCGGAGAGGACCGCGACGTCGTCGCCTTCCTTGATGAGGCCCATGGCGATACCGGAGACCGGGGCCGAGATGGGCACGCCCGCATCCATCAGCGCAAGCGTCGAGCCGCAGACAGAGCCCATCGAACTCGAGCCGTTCGATTCGAGAACTTCGGAGACGATGCGGATCGTGTAGGGGAACTCGTCTTCGGCCGGCAGCACCGGAACGAGAGCGCGCTCGGCGAGGGCGCCGTGTCCGATCTCGCGGCGCTTGGGTCCGCGCATGAAGCCGGTCTCACCGGTGCAGAACGGCGGGAAGTTGTAGTGGTGCAGGTAGCGCTTGCCCTCGGTCACGTCGATCGTGTCGATGCGCTGCCACTCGGAGAGCATACCGAGTGTGAGCACCGAGAGCACCTGCGTCTGACCGCGCGTGAACAGACCAGAGCCGTGGGCGCGCGGCAGGTAGCCGGCTGCACTCGTGACCTGCCGGACCTCGTCGACCGTCCGGCCGTCGACACGCTCACCGTCGTCGAGAACCATCCGACGCATCGTCTTCTTCTCCAGCTCCTTGAGGAGCGCTTTGATGTCCTTGCCGTGCTCGACGAGCTCCTCTTCCGAGAACGTTGCCAGCACCTCGTCCTTCGCGGCGGCGACACCGTCTTGACGCGCATGCTTGTCGGGGTTGTAGAGCGCCGTGCGCATCTTCTCCGAACCTGCAGCGAACACGCGCTCCCGCAGCGATTCGTCGATAGTGTAGAGCGGTACCTCCATCGGCGTGACCGCGGCCTTGGCGACGAAGCGCTCCTGGACCGCGCAGAACTCGGTGATCGCCTCCTGAGCGAAGGTGAGCGCAGCGAGCATGTCGTCCTCTGAGACCTCGTAGGCGCCGGCCTCGATCATGTAGACGGCGTCCGGTGAGCCCGCGACCACGAGGTCGAGATCGGAGTCCTCAAGCTCGTCGAAGGTCGGGTTCACCATGAACTCGCCGTCGATGCGCGCTATACGCACGCCGGCGAGCGGGCCTTCGAACGGGATGCCGGCGGCGAGCAGAGCTGCCGAGGCGCCCAAGATCGAGATGACGTCCGGTTGAGAGACCTGGTCCGCCGAGAGCACGGTGGCGATGATCTGCACCTCGTTGCGGAATCCGTCTGCGAACGCGGAGCGCAGTGGGCGGTCTATCATGCGAGCGGTGAGGATCGCCTTCTCGCTCGGACGCGCCTCACGCTTGATGAAGCCACCGGGCAGCTTGCCTGCGGCATACATCCGCTCCTCGAAGTCGACGGTCAGCGGGAAGAAGTCTAGGTCCTTGGGCTGGCGTGACGCGGTGGCCGTGACGAGCACCATCGTGTCACCCTGCCGGACTACGACGGCGCCGCCGGCCTGTTTGGCGAGCTCGCCGGTCTCGAGGACGTACTCCTTACCGTACAATTCGAACTGTTCGACGATCTTAGACATATACTTCACGTTCCTCTGCCTCTACTCCCCGCGCCCCGTGCGCGGGGACCTCTCGTTCGCACGACGCATCCGGCGTCCTGCAGTAAGAAGGCGGAGGATATCCCCCGCCTTCCGGAGTCCCGTTCAGGTTCTTACCCGCGCAGCCCCAGTTTGGCAACGAGTGCGCGATAGCGCTCGATGTCGCTGTTCTTGAGGTAACGGAGAAGACGGCGCCGCTGACCAACGAGCTTAAGCAGTCCACGGCGGGTGTGGTGGTCCTTCTTGTGGGTCTTGAGGTGCTCCGTCAGTTCCGAGATGCGGCGCGAAAGCAGCGCGATCTGGACCTCGGGAGAGCCGGTATCGCCCTCGTTTCGAGCGTGCTCGGCGATGATCTCGGCAACAACATCCTTCGATAGCGACATGATTCGTTTCACCATGCTTCCTGGATTCGCCTCCGTCTGCGATGGCCGTCGGTGACTCGGCTATCCCGGACGAAGGTACTGACACAACCCGCGAAGTATACCATATGCCGCGGCGCTCACCTGATGGCGTACGTGAGCGCCATCGCGAGCACGACGAGGAGCGCGATCAGGCCGACCCATGGCCGCAGCGCCCCGATGAGTCCCGAGCCATGCTCGGTGCGGGGGTCGGCCGCCTCAGCCTCGGCATCAGCCTCCCAGAACTCCTCGATGTCGGGCCCGTCGAGGTCGTCCCAGCGCGGGTCGGCGCAGTCAGGGTCCTCGGCGGCCAGGCGCTCGGCCTTCTCGAGGGTCCACAGATCGACCCCCTCCTCGGACCACGGGTCGGGCGGCAGACGGTCCGCGGTCATGGGCGATCACCATCCGCGAGCGCGACACGGACCGCGTCGATGTCGGTCCGGATGGCGTCGGCCAGTTCCTGTGCGGTGTCGAACGGTCTTTGGCTCCTGAGGCGATCGACGAACGCTACGGTCACCTCGCGACCGTAGAGGTCCCCGTCGAAGCCGATGAGGTGCGCCTCGAGCTCATCGCGGGCCTCGGGGAAGGTGGGCGGTATCCCCACGGAGATGCCGGCAGGATAGACGCGGCCTTCGATCGTCACCGTGCCGGAGTAGACGCCTTCGGCGGGCAGAGCCGCGAACCGGTGGGGAGCGATGTTCGCGGTCGGGATGCCGAGAAGCGGGACGCCCTCTCCCCTTCCGTGAACCACCCTTCCGGACACGCGATGCTCCCTGCCGAGGAGGGCGGCGGCGGCCGACACGTTTCCGGAGGCCACGAGCGCTCTGATACGGGTCGAGGTGACCGGGGCACCGCCCTGGGTGACGAGGTCGTGGCCTACGACATCGAAGCCACGCTCCGCGCCGAGCTCTTCGAGCGATGTGAGGTCTCCCTCGGCGAAGTGCCCGAACCTGAAGTCGACCCCGACGTGCACCGTAACCGGACTCAAGGCACGCATGAGTACGGTGTCGACGAAGGTCCCCGGAGGCATCGAAGCGATGGTGGCATCGAACGGTACCACGAGTATGGTCTCGGCCCCCGCAGCGGCGATGAACACACACTTCTCCTCGAGGGTGAGCAGTTGCGGCGCGGCCGTCTCGGGCGTGACGACCTGATCGGGATCCCTGTCGAAGGTGACGACGGCGGCGGCGCAGGATCGCGCGACCGCGTCCTCGACGGTCGCCGATATCAGCGCTTGGTGGCCGAGGTGGACCCCGTCGAAGACGCCGATGGCGACCACGGCAGCCCCAAGGGTCTCGGTGTCGTGCTCGAACGGGATCACGCG
>SLCP01000045.1 GCA_007125735.1 Coriobacteriia bacterium
CATCATCTGCGACTCGTACTCCGAGCCGATGTAGATCGTGTAGCCGAGCCCCACGACGTTGACGCCGTTGTCGCGCAAGTCGATCGCGGTCTGGATGTCGTAGAGCTGCGGCGAGTACGGGTCGTCCTGGCTCGTCTTGACGAGGTGCGTCTTCGAGTTGATCTTGACGAGGTAGTTGATGTCCGGATAGTCAGCGGCGTACTGGGCCACGAGCCCGCGCTGACCCGCAAGGATGCCGATCGTGCCCTGCGACCCGATGCGGAATAGGTGCTCGGGATCGGCGTCTTCCGGAGCGATGCCCTCACCGTAGAAGTCGTCGTTCAGGTGCTCGATCTTCTGGTCGCACGCGAAGAGCATGAGTCGGCCGGTGTTCCTCGTTGCGGCAAGGTAGTTGTCGATGTAGGTCTCGCGCGCCTCTGCGGGCACGTCTGCGGGCACGCGAACCTGGTCACGGGTGATGCTCGGCATAGAGAACCCCTCCTGTGTAGAACGGACTCCTCGGAAAACGCGCGCCCGGACTCCCGGACACGCTCACTCAGAGTATTCCAACCGGCCGAGGTTTTCTAGCGGTCCCGTCCATCACCCGCCTCGGGGGTCGCCCCCGTAGAGGTCGAGCCGCATCCGTACGTGCGGCGTGCCGGTCCGCGGCGAGAGGAACTCGTCGCTGCAGACCTCGAAACCGAGATGCTCGTAGAAGGAGACGACGTGGCTGCGCGAGTCGAGGTAGACCGCACCGCGTCCCTCATCGCGAGCCCACTCCACGAGCGCCTCGACGAGCACCTTGCCGATGCCCTCGCCCCGCCGATTGCGCGCCACGGCGACCTGATAGATCTGGCATGCGCCGTCCTCGAGGTGGAGCCGTCCGTAGCCGACGACGCGCCCGTCGTCGAAGACCGCGAGGTGCCGGTACGCTCGGCCGTCGGTGTCCTCGACGAGCGTGCGCGGAAGCCCCCACTCGCGGTAGAGCGCGTCGTAGCGCACGCGCCGCGCCTCGGTGTACGCGGCCGAGCCGGGCTCGATCTCGCTCAGCGTGAATCCTTGTGACTCGGGGGCGCCCACGCGCGTGACCCTATCCCTCGAACCGGTTCGTGACGGGCATGCGGCGGTCCTTGCCGAACGCCTTGGGCGTCACCCGGATGCCGAGCGGGCCCTGGCGGCGCTTGTACTCAGCCGCGTCGACCATACGGCACACGCGCTCGACGACGCCCCGGTCGTGACCGGCAGCCACGATACGCTCGCGGGAGAAGTCGCGCTCGACGTAGTCGGCGAGGATGGCGTCGAGCACGTCGTAGGGTGGCAGCGTGTCGTAGTCGGTCTGGCCGGCCGCGAGCTCGGCGCTCGGGACCTTCTCGATGCTGGAGACGGGGATGACCACACCGTCCCGGTTGCGCCACCGCGCGAGCTCCCACACGCGCGTCTTGAACACGTCCTTGATCGGGGCGAACCCGCCCACCATGTCGCCGTAGAGCGTCGAGTAGCCCACCGAAAGCTCGCTCTTGTTGCCCGGGGCGAGCACGAGCCACCCGAACTTGTTCGAGAGCGCCATGAGCAGCGTGCCGCGGACGCGCGCCTGCAGGTTCTCCTCGGTCACGTCGGGCGCACGACCCTCGAAGTGCGGCGCGAGCGTCTCGAGCATCGCCGAGAACGGGCCTTCGATCGGCAGCTCGATGAAGTCCGCAAGGCCGAGGTTCGCCGCCAGTTCCCGCGAATCCTCGACACTGCCCGCCGAGGAGTAGCGCGAGGGCATCGTCACGCCATGGACGCGATCGGCCCCGATGGCGTCGGCGGCGAGCGTGGCCGTGAACGCCGAGTCGATACCTCCCGAGAGCCCGATGACGACATCGGCGAACCCGTTCTTCTCCACGTAGTCACGCAGGCCGAGGGTAAGCGCCGCGTACGTCTCCTCCTCCGGGCCGGGCACGTCGGCGAGCGCGCCGCCTCCGGGGATGTCGGCGATGAGCAGATCCTCGGCGAACGCCGCCGCACGCGCGACGACCTCGCCTTCCGGAGAGATAAGCGCCGATCGGCCGTCGAACACGAGCTCGTCCTGGCCGCCCACGAGATTGCAGAACGCGAGCCATACGCCGTTCTCGACCGCCCGCGCGCAGAGCATCGCCTCGCGGTCGCCGCCCTTCCCGGCGTGGTACGGCGAGGCCGACAGGTTGCACACGACCCGCGCGCCCCGCGCCGCCTCCCTCGCAGCCGCGGCGACCCACACGTCCTCGCACACGGTGACCGAGACCGGATCGTCGGCGACGGTGACGTGCACCGGGCCCGTACCAGGCTCGAAGTACCGCTCCTCGTCGAAGACGCCGTAGTTGGGCAGGAGCCGCTTGCGATAGACGTGCGCGACGGCGCCGTCGCGCACGAGCGCCGCGGCGTTGTAGAGGACACCGCCATCGGCGTCGACGAAGCCGACGGTCGCACTACCCGACGTGCACTGCTCGGCGATGCCTTTGAGCGCATCGAGGTTCGCCTGGACGAAGTGGGCTTTGGCGAGCAGGTCCTCGGGAGGATAGCCGGTGATGGCGAGCTCGGGGAACACGGTGAGGTCCGCCCCCTCGCCCGTGGCGCGGTGCATCGCCCGCACGATGCGCACGGCATTGCCGGAGACGTCTCCCACGACCGAATTCACCTGACCGAGCGCGATGCGCACGACTTCCCCTCTCGATCGACTCACGCGCGCTGCCAGGATAGCACCCCTGCAGCGGGCCACAGTAGCGACCATACCCGTACCACCGCACCAATCCCCTCCCGCCCATCAGGCTCGGCCTCTACCTGCGAAGATGCGACTCGGCACGACATGTGCTGCTCGTTCGATGTTTCACATGATGGCAACGATTCTGCTAGTTCATACCTGCACGAGCTCTAATCGGGGTACGATAATGCCGATAGTAGAGACAGGGAGGCGCATCGACCTGTCTCGATGGAAGAGGCGACGATGGTACGCAAGGAAACATGTCCGCGCTGCCGGGGCGACAGGTACGTCTCCGTGCAGACGGACGCCGGTCGCTCGAAGCACCTCAAGTGCCCTGAGTGCAACGGCGCCGGTTTCAAGATCCAGGTGGTGCACCACTTCGCGCGGTAGACCGCCACACAGAGGACGCATTCAGGCACCGGCCGGCACCAGCGCCCGGTGCTTGTGTTATTCCAGGAGTCCTTACGCCTCGGTCACGTCCGCGTCGAGCGCGACTCGCAACTGAGTGACGAACTCCCCCACCTCGTCCGGGTCGCTTTGGCGGCGAACGATCGCCGACCCCACGACCACGCCCTCCGCGTAGCTCGAGACCTCGGCTGCCTGTTCCGGCGTCGAGACACCGAAGCCGACGGCCACCGGCAACGTGGTCGCCGCACGGACCCGGTCGACGAGTTCGGCGAGCCCCTCGCGCAGCGAGGCACGCTCACCCGTGACACCGGTCGACGACACGCAGTAGACGAACCCTGACGATGCGGCGCCGATGGCCTCAAGCCGCGACGGCGTCGACGTGGGCGCGGCAAGGAACACGGTGTCGAGTCCCTCGGCGACAGCGAGCCACGGGCGGGCGGCCTCCGGCGGCATGTCGGGCACGATGACGCCGGAGATCCCGGCGGTGCGCATCGCGTCCGCCACACGCGGCAAGCCGAACCGCATGAGCGGGTTGAGGTACGTCATGAGCGCGACGGGCGGTGCTCCAGCACCCTCGCTGCCGAGGAACTCCTCGGCGAGCGAGATCGTCTCGGCGAGCCCGAAGCCTTCTGCGCGCGCGATTGCCGCGGCCTCAGCGATGACGGGACCGTCAGCGACCGGGTCGCCGTACGGGACCCCGAGTTCGATGACGTCGGCGCCGGCGGCTGCAGCGGCGTGCAGGGATGCGAGCGAGGTGGCGCGGTCGGGGTAGCCGGCCATGAGGTAGACGACGAGCGCGGGGCGCCCGGCTCGAAAGCCGCGGCCGAGGCCGGTCTCAGCGCGACGAGCACCGGTGTCGGCGTCACTCGGCACCGAGGCCCGCTTCCCGCACGATGTCCATGTCCTTGTCTCCTCGGCCGGAGACGTTGACGACCACGAGCGCATCCGGGCCGAGCTCGGCGGCGAGCCGCGGCAGCATCGCGAGCGCGTGGCTGCTCTCGATCGCCGGGATGATGCCCTCGGTGCGCGTGAGGAGCGCGAAGGCGTCGAGCGCTTCTGCGTCCGTGACGGCCTCGTAGCGCACGAAGCCCTCGTCTTTGAGGTAGCTGTGTTCCGGGCCGACGCCGGGGTAGTCGAGGCCGGCGGAGATCGAGTATGCCTCAAGCGGGTTGCCCGCGTCGTCTTGGAGCAGGTAGGAGTAGAAGCCGTGAAGCACGCCGGGCGAGCCCTTGGTGAGCGCGGCGCCGTGCCTGTCGGTCTCGACGCCGAGTCCGGCGGCCTCCGCGCCTACAAGTAGCGGACGCTCGCCCGCGGGCAGGGCGCGCAGGAACGGATAGAACATGCCGATCGCGTTCGAGCCGCCGCCGATGCACGCCACGACCGCGTCGGGCGTGCGCTCGAGGCGACCTTCGAGCTGCACGAGCGTCTCCTCGCCGATGACCTTCTGGAACTCCCGTACCATCGCGGGATACGGGTGCGGCCCGACCGCGCTGCCGAGCACGTAGAACGTGTCGTCGACGCGCTCGACCCAGTGGCGGAGCGCGGCGGTCACCGCGTCGGCGAGCGTACCGCTGCCGTCGGCCACAGGGACGACCTCCGCGCCGAGCAGGCGCATCTTGTAGACGTTCAAGGATTGGCGGCGCATGTCCTCGGTGCCCATGAACACCGCGCACTCCAGCCCGAGGAGCGCCGCCGCTGTCGCGGTCGCCACGCCGTGCTGGCCCGCACCCGTCTCGGCGATGACGCGGCGCTTGCCCATCCTGCGTGCGAGCAGACACTGACCCACCGTGTTGTTGATCTTGTGCGCGCCGGTGTGCGTGAGATCTTCGCGCTTGAGGTACACG
>SLCP01000108.1 GCA_007125735.1 Coriobacteriia bacterium
GTGAGCGCACCCGCTCACCGACGCCAGAGGAGCTGCCGCTCATGATCCCTCGCTACTCCCGCCCCGAGATGGCCCGCATCTGGGAGCTCGAGAACAAATTCGACATCTGGCGTGAGATCGAGGTCCTCGCGTGCGAGGCGCAGGCTGAGCTCGGCGAGTGCGGCATCACGGCCGAGGAGGCGGCGCACATCCGCGCGACGGGGGCCTTCGAGGTCGAGCGCATCGACGAGATCGAGCGTACCACCAACCACGACGTCATCGCGTTCCTCACCAACATGGCCGAGCACATCGACGCCGGACTCGGCCTGGACGAGCCCAAGCCGAGCCGCTGGGTCCACTACGGCATGACCTCGAGCGATCTGGGCGACACGGCGCTCTGCTATCAGATGATGCAGGCGGTCGACATCCTCATCGACGACGTGAAGCGCATCGGCGAGATCTGCAAACGGCGGGCGTTCGAAACGCGCGAGATGCTCTGCGTGGGCCGCACCCACGGCATCCACGCCGAGCCGATGACGATGGGCATGAAGTTCGGTCGCTGGGCGTGGGCGATGCGCCGCGCGCTCGAGCGGCTCGAGCGGACGCGCGAGGTGGTGGCGGTCGGTGCGATCAGCGGCGCGGTGGGCAGCTACTCCAACATCGACCCGCTCGTCGAAGGCTACGTGTGCGAGAAGCTCGGCCTCGCGCCCGAGCCGCTCTCCACGCAGGTCATCCCTCGCGATCGTCACGCACAGCTTCTCGCGGTCCTCGCGACCGTCGCGGCGACCGCCGAAGAGATCGCGACCGAGGTCCGTGCGCTCCAGAAGTCCGACACCCTCGAGGCCGAGGAGCCGTTCGCCGCGGGCCAGAAGGGCTCCTCGGCGATGCCGCATAAGCGCAACCCGATCACCGCTGAGCGCATCTGCGGTCTCGCGCGCGTCGTGAAGGCGAGCGCGCAGGTGGGCTTCGACAACGTCGCACTCTGGCACGAGCGCGACATCTCGCACTCCTCGGCGGAACGCGTCGTGCTCGCGGACTCCACGATCGCGCTCGACTACCTGCTCGGCAAGCTCGAGTGGGTGCTCGATGGACTCGTGCTCTATCCAGAGCGGATGCGTGCGAACCTCGAGGCGACGCGCGGGCTCATCTACTCGAGCCGGGTCCTGCTCGCGCTCGTCGACACCGGCATCACGCGCGAGGATGCCTACGCGATCGTACAGCGCAACGCGATGCGCGTGTGGGACGACATCCAGCAAGCGCGTAGCGGGCCGACGTACCGCGAGGCGCTCGAGAGCGACCCGGAGTGCACGCTTTCGGCTGCTCAGCTTGACGAGCTCTTCGATCCGCGCGCGTTCCTGAGCCGTGTGGGCGTCGTGTTCGAGCGGCTCGAGGAGTGCGGCTTCTAGCGCGGGCTCGGGGCACGTCGCGAACCAAGCGCATGCCCGCGCCGTCGAATCAGAACAGGCGGACGCACCACCCAGTATCAGGAGGTCATCATGCACGCACGACGGCTGTCCACGACCGCATCACTTGTTGCGCTTCTCGTGATGTCCCTGGTGCTTCCCGTTTCCGGGTGCGGGCAGCTCGGTGTCGACGAGCTCGATGGCACGAGGTGGCTCCTTGTCGGGTGGTCCGCGGAGACTGATGGTCCGGAGAGGTTCATCGTGACGCTCGCCTTCGAGGACGGGCAAGCGGTGGGCCAGGCGCCGGTCAACAGCTACGGTGGTGAGTACGCGACCACGAGGGCAGGCGGGTTCGCCGTCGGCCAGATCGCCCAGACGCTCATGGCCGGTCCGCCCGAGGCGATGGAGGCCGAGAGCACCTACTTCGAGCTCCTGCGAGCCGCGTCCGAGTATCGCATCGACGACGGTCGCCTCGTCCTCTCGAGCGAGGAGGAATCGGAGCTGCTCGTGTTCGTGGAGGAGCTGCGGTACACGTCCCCCTAGTACGGCTGTCTAGCCGAGGATACCGTTGAGGTACGTCGCGGCTTTCTGGCCGCTGTCCGGTGCGATCGAGACCGCGATCCCTGCGCGACCCGGTTCGCTGAGGTAGCGTAGAGCGCCGGCTGCGATGGCAGCGGCCGAGGGGCCCACCTGCAGCGCTTCTTCGCGGTAGAGCCTGCGGGCCGCCGCGTCGGTCATGTCGTCATCGACGTAGACGATCTCGTCGATGATCGAGCGGTCGAGGTTGCCCGGGACCGCTGTCTCCTCCATGTTCTTGAGGCCGGAGATGTGATGGCCGACGACCGGTTCGATAGCGATGATCTTCACGTCCGGATTCTGCTCCTTGAGGTAGCGCCCCACGCCGACCACCGTGCCGCACGTGCCGAACCCGGCGAAGAAGTGCGTGATCCGGCCCTCGGTCTGCTTCCAGATCTCCGGCCCGGTCGATTCGTAGTGGGCGCGGGCGTTGTCGGGGTTGTCGTACTGGTTGGGCATGACGTACTCGTCGGGATGAGCCGAGAGGATCTTCTCGGCGAGCTTGAACGCGACGTCCATGGGATGCAGGCCCGTGTCGTCATCGGGCGAGGTGAGCCGGACGTCAGCTCCAAACGCGCGCAGCAGCGCGGTCTTCTCCGGCGAAAGCACGTGGGGTGCGGTCGCGACCATGCGGACGCCGAGCAGGGCCGAGATGGCCGCGAGCGCGATGCCGGTATTGCCCGAGGTGGCTTCGATGACCGCCTTGCCCTCGAGCTCCCCGCGCTCCATCAACCCCTGGAGCAGCCATTTCGCGGTGCGGTCCTTGATCGAGCCAAAGGGGTTGACCCACTCGCACTTCACGTAGAGCGCCACGTCGGGGTTGGGCAGCACGCGATTGAGGCGCACGATCGGCGTGGGGTGCTCGACGTCTCCGCACATGTCGAGGAGGTCGTCGTAGCGCACCAGGCGTGAGTCGTTTCCAAGACCTACGCGTGGCGCAGGTCCTGCTGTGCGGTCGGTGCTCATGCGGCCGTTCCCTTCGTCAGTCGTTCTGCGTGGCTGGTGAGACCGTGACGTCGACGTTGGCGCGAGCCCCTGCATCCGCGAGTTCGGACATCCAGTCGCTTTCATCGAGCTTTTCCGGCACGGCGATGAGGGCGGACATCGAGAACAGCGGCGTGCCACTCACCGGAGCCTCGGTGATGGCGGTCTCGGCGGCCTCGATGTTGATGCCGCGCCGGGCGAGTCCAGCGGAGATCTCGTGTACGATCCCTTCGTGGTCGGCTCCCCGGACATCGACCCTGTACAGGCTCGCGGCAGTGGCCGAGGAAGTCGCCGCGGATGACGTCTCGCGCAGGGCGACCGTGTAGCCCTCGCCGCGCAAACCATCGAACGCCGATGAGAGATCGCTCGCGACGTCTGCCGGAGCGGTGACGAGCATGATGATCGAGAACTCGCCGCCGAGCCGCGCCATGCGGCTCGTGCCGACGTTCGCGCGCAGGCCGTTGAGGACCCCCGTGACCTCTTCGACGATGCCGATGCGGTCTGGACCGGTCAGGCTGAGCACGATGTCGCTGCGCATGGTTAGACGCTCACTCTCCTCGGCGTCGGTGAGTCGGCCGCGGATGCCCGGAGCCGTGCGTGGACGCTACCCGCAAACTGTACCACCGGAGCGGGTCGGGTGGCTGCAGGGGCGTGTGTGCGCGGCGTGTGCGCTGCGAGGCGAGCGAGACTTGAGAGAGCGAGCGCTAGGCGATTCCTAGCCGCACACGGGGCCGCTGCACGGGAGCGCGGCGCTCGGCGACTCGTGGCGCGTGGCGTGAGACACCTTGTCACCGGCGGACTTGAGAAGGCACGTGGTGTCCTGGCCAAACGGGTCGTCGTACTCGTGGAACGCCTTGACGCGGCACCCTCGGCAGATTTGGGCGTACTCGCAGTTCTCCTCGGCGCAGATGCCGGTGGTAGGCGTGTCGGCGAGCTTGAAGAGCTCGCGGGTCGCCTCGGCAAGCGACATCTCCTTGATGCTGCCGATCGTCCAGTCCTGCGCGAACTGGCAGGGCATGATGCCGCCCTCGGAGTTTATGTTCATGTGGCCTTTCCCTACCGGACACGCGCTCATGATCTTGAGGCGCTCGAGGCCGCGGGTCAGGTCGTAGCCGCGCGCGATGAGCTTCTCGGCGACGTAGGGGATGAACGAGGGCATCGCGCCGATGTCGTACTCGAGCTTACTGTCCGGGTTCGTGATGTCGTCGGCGATGAAGTCGGCGAGCTCGCGCCACTGATCGGCGGTTATGCGTCCGTCCTCTTCACCTTCCGAGCGGCCTGAGACGATGAGGTCGCAGAGGTAGATGAGGCCGCAGTCGAGGTCTTTCGCCTCTTGGATGAGGTCGTAGATGTGCGGCCACGTGTCGGTGTTCACGGCGGTCTTGAGCGCCACGCCTACGCCCTCTTCGCGCAGGATCTTGATCGCCTCTACGACGCGGTCACGGGTGCCCGGGACGCGCACCATGTCGTCGTGGAAGTCCGCCGGACCGTAGAGCGACGTGCCGATGTAACCGATGCCGTGCTCTTTGAGGCGCTTGGCGACGTCGCGATCGATGTAGGTGCAGTTGGTCGAGATCGTCACGCGGATATCGTGCTCACGGGCGCGGGCGAGGATCTCCCAGAAGTTAGGCCGCATGAACGGCTCGCCGCCGGTGAGGAAGAGGAGGGGCACGCCGGAGGCGGCCATCTGGTCGACGAGGTCGATCGTCTGCTCGTCGGTGAGCTGGTCGGGGAGCGCGTGACCGTCCGCGGCCATGTAGCAGTGCTCGCACAGCAAGTTGCAGCGGTTGGTGATGTTCCAGATGACCTCGGACGGACGTCCGAGCTTGTACGCGGCGACCGACTTGTTCTCGACCGCGGTAAGGGGACCGTCGAAGAAGAGCGAGCGAACGTGGGCCATAAGGGATGCCTCCAGGTATCGCGTGGGGTGTAAGCAGACGATACCAGCGGTGCAACGCTTGTGCCAGCGTTCACAATGTCA
>SLCP01000012.1 GCA_007125735.1 Coriobacteriia bacterium
CCCGACCTGTGGCCGCTCACCGTCGTGGCCGCGACTGTCTACGCTGTCCACCACGGGCTCGCCAAGGCCGCGCTCTTCCTCGGCGGGGACGTGGCGACTCGCATGACTCGCCGCGGCTGGTCCATCGCGCTCACCGCGCTGCCGGCGCTCGCGCTCGCGGGCGTGCCGCTCACGAGCGGCTCGGTCGCCAAGATCGTGCTCAAGGAAGTGACTGCCGAGGCGCCCGCACCGTGGCACACGGCCCTCGACGCGCTGCTCCCGGTCGCGGCGGTGGGCACGACGCTGCTCATGGTGCGCTTCTGCTATCTCCTGTGGCGCTCGCCGCAGCCCGCTGAAGGTGCGCGCAGGACACCCACCGTCGGCGTCACTGCGTGGATCGCGCTTCTCGCAGCAGTCGCTGCGGTCATCTGGGTCTGGCCCGCGGATGATGTGGTGCGCTACGCGGCCGAGAAGTCGTTCACGATGCAATACCTCTGGCTCGCGACGTGGCCGGCGGTGGCTGGGATCGTCGTGGCGGCAGCGGTGTGGGCCGGCAGAGCGTGGGCCGGGCGGTTCGAGGGGATGTTCGCTCCCGGCGACATCTATGCGCCGCTCTTCGCACGGATGCACGGGTTCGTCGAGCAGCGAGACGAGCGTGTCTCGGGCGCTGCTGCGCCTGCATCACCGGCGGCCCCGCGTGCGGAAGAGCCGCCCTCGGTCGCGGCCGGGCTGCTCGCCCGCGCCGGCGCATGGGAGAGCGGGCTCCTCGCCTGGGCGACCGCGACCTCTGCGATCGCCGCGCTCACCGCGCTGCTCCTCCTGCTTGCCGCCCGGGGCTGATCGCGCGGCGGAATCCCGTATCGCGAGGGCTGGGGTAGGGATAGAATGTACCCGCGTCGCGCACACCGGTCGTCGCCGACCACGAGACCCGCGTGCCGAGTAACCGCGTACCCGCCACGATGCCCCAGGAGGTCCCGATGACCACACTTTCGATTCCTGCCGCTCCGGTCGATCGCTGGCTCGCCGCGGCACGCGAGCGCCGATCGCGCAGGTCGTTCGATGGGCAGCCGCTCGCGCCCGAGGCGCTCGAGGCTGTCCAGGAGGCCGTCGAGCGGTGGCGCCCGACCGACGAAGCGCGGGTCGTTCTGCTCCGCGACGCTCCCGAGACGATCTTCAGAGGCATCGTGGGCGGGTACGGCCGCATCACCGGCGCCCCGTCGGCGCTCGTCATGATCGGCGCGTCTGACGGACCTGCGGCGCAGGCGAGCGTCGGTTACCTCGGTGAAGCCCTCATCCTTGAGGCGACCGCACTCGACATCGGCACGTGTTGGGTCGGCGGGATGTACGACTCCAAGGCGGTCGGGCAGCACGTGGAGCTGGCCAGCGGTGAGCGCGTACTCGCCATCACGCCACTCGGCACGCCGAGCGAGCGCCTCAACTCCGCCGAGCGCATCGTCTACCGCGCGAAGAACCCCAAGCCCCGCAAGCCGACCGATGAGATCGCAGCCGAGCTCGGGTCCTCCGCGTGGCCCGCCTGGGCGCGGGCGGGCGTGGAGGCCGCTCGCATCGCGCCTTCGGCGAGCAACCGCCAGCCATGGCGTTTTCGCATGGCCGACGGCGCGGCCGTCGTCGCGTTCGACGGTCCCGAGTCGAAGATCGTCTCCAAGCGGCTCGATTGCGGTATCGCGATGCTCCACTTCGAGATCGCGGCTCGCGCAGCAGGGGTCTCGGGCGCATGGGAGCTTCTCGAGCACCGCTCCGACGTCGCGCGGTTCGCTCTCGGAGCGGCGTGACCGCGCCCGACGACGCGTGGCGGCGCGAGCCGCTGACGTGGGCGGCCATCGCTGTCGCGCTGCTGTTGTGGGCCTCGGCGTTCGCGGGCATCCGCGCCGGTCTCGAGTCGTACGGCCCGGGCCAGGTCGCGCTCTTGCGCTTCCTGACCGCGTCTGCGGTCTTCTTCGCGTATGCGTCGGTCACGCGGATGCGCGCACCCGACCCTCGCGACATCCCGCGCATCGCGCTCGCAGGGTTCCTCGGCATCACGACGTACCACGTCGCACTCAACTTCGGCGAGGTGACGGTCACCGCCGGCGCCGCGAGCCTCATCATCTCGGCGAGCCCGATCATCACGGCGCTGCTCTCGGTGTTCCTCATCAAGGAGCGCCTCTCCGTCGCCGGCTGGATCGGCATCGTCGTGTCGTTTCTCGGCGTGGCGCTCATCTCGGTCGGGGAGGGCGGACACCTCGCCTTCGAGCCGGGCGCGGCGCTCGTCTTCCTCGCCGCTGCCGGTACCGCACTCTACTTCGTGGTCGCCAAGCGCCCCTTGCGGCGCTACTCGGCGATCGAGTTCACCGCGTACGCCGTGTGGGCGGGCACGCTGCCCATGCTCGTGTTCGCCCCGGGACTCATCTCGCAGATGGCGACCGCCACGCCCGCTGCCACGTGGGCGGTGCTCTACATGGGCGTGTTCCCGGGCGCGGTCGCCTACGCGCTCTGGTCGTACGCGCTCGCGCGCATGCCGGCCTCGGTGCTTGCGACGTTCATCTACTTCCAGCCCGTCAACGCCATCATCATCGCGTGGATCTGGCTCGGTGAGGTGCCCTCTGCGCTCGCGCTCGTGGGCGGAACCATCTCGCTTGTGGGCGTCGTCATCGTCAACACGCGTGGCCGAGGAAAGCCGCGGCAGGCTGCCGCAGAAGCCGCTCCCGCGCAGGCTACGGACGGGTGAGCGAGACGCGGAGCCGCCACGCGCCGAGCGTGTAGACGACAAGCGCGAACGCCGCGAGCACGCCGAGCTCCGGGAGGATGTCCGCGAGACCTCCGTCGCCGAGGATGACCTTCTCGAATGCCCGGATACCCCACGCATGCGGGGTGACGTGGGCGATCTGGAAGAGGGTCGGAGAGAACATCTCCATGACCATGAGCGGCACCATCGATCCGCCGAGCGCCCCGAGTGCGATGCCGAGGACCACGCCGATACCCCCTGCTTGCTCGGGGTTGTCGAGTACCGCTCCCATGAGCATCGCGGTCCCCGATGCTCCGAGCGAGAAGACGAGCAGGATCGTGACTGCTGCAAGCGGGTCCCCCCACGATACGCCGAACAGCAGAGCGGTGCCCGCCATGATGAACACGCCCTGCACGAGCGCTACGGCGAGCCGGCCGAGCGCTTCGCCGAGGAGCACGGTGCGCACGGCGGTGGGCGTGGCGACCATGCGGCCCGCCACGCCGAGGCGCCGCGATTCGATGAGCGCGGTCGAGCCGGTCATCGAGGTGAGGAAGACGAAGAGCAGCAACTGCGAGTAGGCACCGAGTTGGAACTGGCCGAGGCGCTGGAAGGGGTTGAGCTCGCCAACGACAATCGGCTCGATCTCGATGGCGACGACCTCGGCGGTCGTGGCGCGGGCGGTCGCGACCGCCTCGTCGTACGGCACGCCGGTGCGCGCTGCGGCGAGTGCGGCGGCCCGCAACAGCGCGCCCTGCTCGATGACGACCGACTCGACCGTGTTGCGGAGCGCCATCGCGTCGGCTCCGGGGCGTGCGACGTACTCGATCGCGCTTGCGCCTCCAGCCGCCAAAGCGTCGTCGTAGTCGGCGGGGACGAGGACCGCCGCTTCGAGCGTTCCGCGCTCGACCGCAAGCACGAGCGCGTCGCGGTCGTCCCACTCGGTCACTTCGAGGCCGTCGAGCGCGGTGATACGCTTGGCGACCTCGCGCGCGAGCGGTCCCTCGCCTGCGACAAGCACGCCGACCCGCGGCTCGAAACTTCCACCGAACGCCGCGCCGAGCACGAGGATCAGCATCATCGGCAGCATGAAGACGAAGAAGATGTTGGAGCGGTCGCGCAACAGGCGCGTCACGGCGACCCGTGTGATCGCGAGCGTCTTCATCGCTCCACCGCCCGTCGCATGAACGGCCACGCGATCGCGCCGGTCACGACGCCGAACGCGAGTAGTGCGGCCACCGCAGGGAAGACCGCCGAGATCTCGCCGCCACGCAGGTCGCTCAGCCCACGGAGGAACCACGCGTGCGGCGTGAAGAGGCTGAGCGTCTCGACGATGCCGCCGGCCTGAGCGACCGGGAAGAACGTCCCGCCGAGGAAGGCGAGCACGAGCGAGACGATCGCCTGGAAGTTCTCCGCCTGCGCCTGCGTCTTCGCTGCGGCGGCGACCACCCCGAGGACGCCCATCGCCGCGACTACGACGGCGAGCACGAGGAGCGCTACGCCGAGCGGGTTACCCCACTCGGCGCCGAGCATCAGGGTCGTGCCCACCACGAGCACCGTCATGCTCACGATGCCGAGAGCGAAAGACGTGATCGCCTTGCCGGCGATGATCGAGCGCGGGCGGATAGGGGCGACGAGCAACCGGTCCATCGTCCCGGTGTGGCGCTCGCCGAGCAGGCCGCTCACCCCGAACGCCACGGTGAAGAAGAGGAAGAACACCGACATGCCGGCGGCGAGGTACGTCGTCTGGGGCAGCTGGCGCGTGGTCGCGGTCACGTCCGTCAGCGTGACCGGAAGCTCGGTTGCCGCCGCCTCGGCCGCGAGTGCTTCGACCTCGCCCGGTCCCGGTGGTGCGGTCCCGTGTTCGAGCACCGTACGCACCGCCACCTCGACCGCTCCCACCTCGGTGGCGAACGCCTCGGCGATCGAGTAGGCGACCTGGCTCGAGAGCTGGGCTCCCGCGCTGCCGATGACCACGATCTCGCCGCCGCGTCCTGACTGCACCGCGTCGGAGAGTCCTGCCGGCAGCACGATCGCGGCGCTCGAACTCTCGCCCTCCTCGGCGGTGAACGGGTCAGAGCCCGCTTCGACACGCTCGCGCGCCTCCTCGGCCGAGGCGACCTCCGTGATGGTCGCGATACCGTCGTCCTCGAGCGAGCCGAGCACGCCTAGGAACGCGTCGGCGATCGGTCCGCCGTCCTC
>SLCP01000059.1 GCA_007125735.1 Coriobacteriia bacterium
GCCCGGACGCTCGTAGTCGGGCACGAAGAAGAAGCGCCCGTCCTCATCGGTGCTGCCGCGAAGCCACGGTTCGACCGGTTCGCCAGGAGCGAACACGGAGACTTGCGCTTCTGCCATCGGCCCGCCGCCCTCGAAGGCGGCACTGATCTCGACGCCCTCACGTATAGAGGAGCTGAGTTCGACGCCGTGACCCAGGGCGACCTGAGCCGGCAGCACCGGCACCAGGAACGCCAGGGTCACGATAAAGGTCAGGGCTCGCGTGCGCTCCATCGGCCAACCGTTCTACGGTAGGGGTCGTGCGATGCAGTGATTCTCCCCGATGTGCCCGAAGTGCAGAAGGATGTCTTCGAGCTTGGCGAAGTCCTCGGCGTCGAGCATGCCCTCGAGATCTGCGAGTCCGACGTCGACCACACCGTCGACCGCGAGAGCGGCGATCGGGTCGAAGCCGAGCGCGGCGACGTTCATCTCATCTTCGGGGTCCTTGTCCGCGCGGCCGAAGAAGTGGTCGAAGTGGAAGGTCATCTCGCCCTCTGCCTCGCCGCCGGCTTCGAGGATACCCTTGCGGACGTCACCGATGTACTCGCCGCCCAGGTACTCGAGCTCACGGTCGAAGCGCAGCGTGAAGTCGACGGTCTCGCCGTCCTTCTCGGCCGAACCGACGAACATCATCACGTAGCCCTCGGCAGGTCCCGAGGTGGCGCGCACCATGTGCCACCCGAACGCGTTGTAAAACCCGGCGGGCGCATCGGCGACCTCACCGACGACGGCCGGATCGGAGTCGGCGGCCGCCAGATCGATCGTGAACACGCCCGGCAGCGCGACCATCTCGTCGTAGCTGATATCCCACCCGTCCGCGTCCACGTCGTGGGGCGGGTCGGTCTGGTAGGCGGCGATCTCGGTCAGCGTCACGTACGCATGCTCGAACGTGATGTTCCAACCTTCCTTCGAGACGGTGCCCTCACGCGCGTGGTCCTCGCCATCGGCGACGAACACGAGGAGTCCCGCGTCGGCCTCCTCCTCGGCAGGGGCCGGCGCTTCCGGCTCGGGCGCCTCGTCCTCGGCGCAGCCGGCGAACGCCAGCATCCCCACGAGCAGCGCGGCTAGAACCGCAGTCATCCACGTTGTGCGGACTCGCATCGGTCGTCCACTCCCCTTCTCGGCGCGCCGTCACACGGCAGCACCCCTGTCGTAACACGGATTCTGGAGTCGTATTACGATAGCCGGAGGAGGGGCCGGTGTCCAGCGGGGCAAAGTACCGACGCAGTACCGACATCACAGCGAGAACTCGACATCGCCCGTGAACGAGATCATCCACCCGACACCGAAGCGGTCCCTGAACACGCTGTACATCTCGGCCCACTCGGTGGGCTGCGGAGGCATCTCGACCGAACCGCCCGCGGACAGCCCCTCGAAGAGGTGCTCGGCCTCGGACCCGCTCTCGGCCTCGAGGTAGATGTAGACGTTGTTGCCCGCGTTGAACGCGTCGGCGTCGGGCCCTACCACGTCGGAAGCCATGAGGCCGATGCCGTTGGTGAGCGGCAGCGAGATGTGTGCGATCTTGTCGCGATCGGCCTCCGGGGCTCCCATGGCGTCCTCGCCGAAGTCACGAAAGCGCAAGACCCCGTCGAATTCGCCCCCGAACACCGAGCGGTAGAACTCGAACGCCTCCTCGGCGTCACCCTTGAAGTTGAGATAGACCGTCATGAACTGCATTCGCGGTGCCTCCTCATCGGTCGCGTGCCCGCTGTCAGAGAGGATTCCCGTTCGGGCGAGCTGGCACGCAGTTCCTACGGCACGACGTCGAGCGAGCCAGTGAAGCTCGGTCGGTACGCGCGCAGGCGCGAATCGAAGCTCAGAATCCGCGCGCATCCCACGCGCTCGCATGCGGCGAGCAGGGTGCAATCAGCGAATCCAAACCCGGCGGCAGCATAGTCACGGTCGATAGCGCGAGCATGCTCCATCAACTGCAAATCGACGCCGATGACCTCTATGCCACTGCGCATGAATCCATCCCAGAAAGCTCGCTGCCCTTCTACGCCCACGCGCGCATGCAGGAAGCTCATCGTCTCGGCGAGGATCGTGATCGGCGTCGCCAACCCACGCGGCTCGTCGGCTAGGATTGCTGCGACCGCGGCATCGTGCAGACGCTCGCGCTGGCGCGCCGCCGCGATGAGGATGCTCGAGTCTACGAGCGCTCGCACAGCCCGCTGTCCCGTTCCCAGGCCCCGCCCGCGCCGAAGTACTCGGCGAGCCCCTCGTCCACCTGAGACGCAAGATCGGTGTCGGGCAGATCGTCCGTCACGCAGCCCACCAGCGCAGAGGCTCCTGCACCCTCCTCTGCAGTCCGGCGCGCACGGTACTCGGCGATCGCCTCACGAGCAACCTCGGCCATCGAGGTCCCGCGTTCGGACGCCTCGCGCGCGAGGTAGCGGTGCATCTCATCAGGCAGGTACATCATGGTCTTCTTCATGGCGGGACAAGCGTACTCGCCGACCGACATATATGTCAACGATATATGTCAATCAGGGCCACGCGGTCCTGACTACCCCGGGATCAGCACGTTCGCGAACACGAGCCACGCAAGCAGCGACTTGGCGGTCAGGCTCAGGAACACGTATGTGGCCTCGCCGAAGAGGTAGTCCTTCCACTTCCCTACCGGCTTGTACTGGAGGACCTGGTTCACGGCGAAGGTGTTGAAGAACACGAACATCGACACGAATATCCAGTAGACGAAGCCCGGGGTGAGATCGCTTGCGCCCGGTCCCCACAGGTAGGCGGCGATCGCGATCCACGGGAAGATGCCGGCGATGCAGCCGAAGATGAACGAGGTCCAATCGGTGCTGCCGGGCTGCTCGTACTTCTCCACCAGCCAGCCGAAGAGGATCATCGAAGCGTTAACGCCAAAGATGGCGGTGAGCGCGGCAATGTCGAGGATCCCGACGAGCGATGCGATAAGCACGACCATGAGCGACGAGCTGAACGCATACTCGATCCAGCGGAAGTAGTTGCGGTTCTGCTTCAGTCCTGCGACATACGCTCCGTATGCTGGCCCCGCGATCACGAAGTGCGCGAGCGCCGAGAAGAACAGGAAGAGCGCCACTCCCATGCCGAGGTCGAACTGGAAGTACTCCTGCGGCGGGCTGTAGACGCCGGGCCCGGGCCGCACGCTCAGCCACGACGCCGTCACCTGGATCGCGTACGGTTCGGCCAGAGCGACGATGGCCGCGCCCTGTCCCAGATGGAACAGCCCCATCACGGCGTTGTAGATCCTCAGCCGCTTGAACCTCCGGTTCGCATCTGCCATCTTCGTCCCCTTCCTAACGGCGCAGCTCCACCGAGCCCTCCCGCCGCACCACCTCGTACTCCGGACTCTCGACCGACATCGCACTCCGTCCCATCAGCTGGCGTCGGTGAGTTGATACCCAAGCGATGGCCCCAAACTTGAATGACAGGGGCTACTGCCTTCAGAGAGACCCGGACGCTCCCATCCCCTCGGCCCCGAGAACCTCGCGCAGCCGGTCGTAGCGCCGCTGTTCGATGCGCTCGAGAGCAGGCGTGCCGCTCGTGGAGACGTAGAACACGCTGTCGTACGACGCGTCGCCATCAGCGATTCGATTGCACGATGTGACTGCGATGCCGAGGGCGGAGAGCATCGGCGCCGGGTCCTTGAGCAGCAACATCCCCTCGGCATCCGCCTTCTCGTGGCTCGTCCGATGGAGCAGGCGTCCCCACACCGTCACAATCCATGCGGCCCCAACGACTGCCGCATACGTTAGAGCGAGCACCAGGGCGGCGAACAGCGCGACACCGATCACGCCTGCGCACCCGCCCGGCGAGTCCGAGTCCAAGAGCGCGTCTACCGCGCACCCGCAGCCGTCGACGGCGCAGCCCTCATCGGCGACCGCACCGGTGACTCCCGCTCCGATGCGCCAGTCGCGGAGTGCCTTGAGCGGCCCCATGAGGGCGGCGAGCGCGGTCCCAAAGAGCACATCGCCGGAGATCACGCGTGCCATGAGGGTCGCTACGACCGCGCGCAGCTGCCCCTCGTCGAAGCGCTCGAGCATCCCGCGGGTCACCACGAGTGTCGCACTCGCGCGCGACAGCCCCACGACCCCCGCGTTCACGCTGTCCTGCTCGACAACGAGGATGCGAGGAGGAGTGGCGAGCCCTGCAGCCAGCGCCATGTCCGACGCGGCGCGCTTGAGCGCGGGATGGCTCCCGGGCGCGAGCTCCTCGGCCCCGAATCGCGAGCGCACCCAGCTCTCCCCGTTCGCGAGTTGAGCCGCGGAGATGATCGCTCCCGCCCCGAGCAGGAGGGCGAACGCCGCACTGTACGAGATCGCGACTACCCGCCGGATCGCCTCGGCCGGTGCCATGTCCACGAACCACGCTGCCCCGCCCACAAGCACGCCGGGGACCCCGACGAACGCGGTCGCCAGAAGCACTGCCGCGCCCACGACAAAGGTCGCCACGAACATGGCGAGCTTGAACCGGTTCTCATCGACGCGGACCCAGAGGGGCTGGGGCCTCAGCGGCTGAGGCAGCGCTCCCCCCTTCTTCAGCACGCAAACCAGCGGTGCCATGGTGACATAACAGGCACCGCCGAGAACAGCAGGAAGCCGCCGGTGGCTGATGCTGGCCGAGGATTCCACTATGCTTGACGGTGTCGCCCCCGGCACAGGAGTCGCCGTGACCCCCGAACTGCACCCGATAGGCGTGGTCCGCTCGCCGATCCGCGAGCCGAAGGATATGCCGCGCGGCGGCGTCGAGGCCGCAGTCGAACTCGACCCGCGCTACGCCGAGGGGCTCCTGCGCATCGAGGAGCACTCGCACCTGTGGATCTTGAGCTGGTTCCACCTCGGCGACCGCGAC
>SLCP01000088.1 GCA_007125735.1 Coriobacteriia bacterium
CCTGGCGGTCGGCGCGATGGCGGCGATGAGCGGCTTGGCCGCCCAAGCATTCACGTACAGTCTGGAGAACAGCAAGTTCTGGTGGCTGAGCATCGGAGTCGGTCTCGCATGCTGGGCTATCGTCAGGCGCAGCGAGGGAGACGTCGCGACCTCGCGGGAGACGAATGGAGCGATCGAGGCATGAGTACAGCACGCGGTAACGGTTCGTTCGTCTCGGCGCTGCTGAAGCGGTGGCCCATAATCGTGGCAGCGGTGGTAGCCGGCACGCTCGTCGGGGGCGTCATCACCTTCACGGATCGCACCGAGCCGACGTGGGAGGGTTCGGTGACGTTCCGCTATATACCTCCCGCCGCCGTCACCGCGGCGCCGACGGCCGACACGTTCGTCGCTCTCGCGCTCTCCCCGTCGCTGCAGCAGGCGGTCGCCGAGTCACTGGGCGTCGACCCCGTTGAGATCGTCGACTCGGTCGATGCCGCCATCAGTCCACGGGACCGTACGATGGTCATCATCCGTGTCGAGGCCCCGTCACCCGAGGCTGCCGCGGAGCGCGTGCAAGCGGTCTTCGACGCGGCCGTCGAAGAGGCGCTCATGCCTGTACACCGTCACATCGAGTATTGGCAGGACATCCGCCTCGCCGAGTCCGAACGCAAGCTGGAGGCGGCGATCGAGCGTGACGCGCAGCTTCGTCAGCAGATCGAGGAACTGCCCGACGATGCGCTCGACCGCCGTGCCTACGAGGACGCCCTCTTCACGAACGAGATCCGGATCATCGATATCCGCGCATCCATCAACCACGACGAGTTCCTACTCGAAGGCATGGAGGCGACCGTCAGTATCATCGAGGACGCAGCCGTGGTGCCCAAGCGGACGCTCGTCTACGACCTGACGGGCATCTTGCGGGGCGCGCTCGTCGGAGCGTTCGCGGGCGCGCTGGTCGCGGCCGTCGCTGCGCGCAGGGAGTCGTCTCGCTGAGGGGCGGGTCCGGTGTCAGCCGTGACCGCCGGCACGACGGTGGGCGAGCGGTGGTGACCGGTTCGGTAAGGCCCGGTCGCGGTGATATACTGGTCGGGTCGATCGCAGCGATCAGCGGGAGTCGTAGCATGTTCAGTCGTAGCACACGCCGCAGCAGCGTCCGTCGCATCGTGCGCGTCGTCGGCACCGTGGCACTCACATGTGCCCTTCTCGCGGTATCGGCGGCCTTGCCTGATCCGGCCACGGCCGCCGTCCCGACCTTCACCTTCCAGGGAAGCGGGTGGGGTCACGGCATCGGGCTCTCTCAGTGGGGGGCCAAGGGCTTCGCCGAGGCCGGACACGACGGCGAGTGGATCGCACGCTACTACCATCCGGGCACGAGCATCGGGACCGCTGCGTCCAAGACGATGCAGGTCAATCTCGATGCGGCCGCCAACTACCGGTCGGGCACCTCGGGCTACAACGCCGGCTTCACGCGCGCCTCGTGGAGGGTGCGCCCGGGCTGGACGGGTGGCTCGCTCCGGGTCAACGGCACCGATTGGCCGGACGGCACGTATACCCTCGTCGCCAACGGCAACTCTGTTCTGCTGCGCAATCCGAGCGGAACGAACGTGGCCGTGTTCACCGGTGCAGTCAACGTCAGCACCGTCGGCGGCGGGACGCCGTCGCTCACGCAGGTAGTGGATGCATCGGGCCCGTTCGGCCACACCTACGTACGGTACCGGGGCTCGATGCGCGTCACGGCGAGCAACGACCGCCTCAAGCTGCTCAACCATGTGGGGATGGAGGACTACCTGCGTGGCGTCGTCCCTCGCGAAAGCCCCGCGTCCTGGCATATCGAAGCGCTCAAGGCCCAAGCCATCGTCGCCCGCTCCTACGCTCACCGGAGCGGGAACGAGCTCTACTGCACCACGTGGAGCCAGGTCTACAACGGTCATTCGCGTGGCTCGAACCGAGCGTCGACCACCGCTCACGAGGAGGTCCGCACGAATCAGGCCATCGACGCGACCGCGAACCGTGTTGTGACCTACAAAGGGGCGATCGTCCAGACGTTCTTCCACAGCTCGAGCGGCGGCCACACCGCCAACATCGAAGACGTATGGCTCGGCACGGGAGAGCCCTCGTCGACTCATCCGTATCGCCGGGGTGTTCCCGATCCCCACGTGGCCGCGGCAGGCTGTCCCAACACGCCGTGGTCCGGTGCGGATGTGAAGACGCTCGACGGGAGGGCGCTCGCGAACGCGCTGCGCTCGCACTCCGCCGCCAAGGCTCCGTCCGGTGCCGGGACGTCGGTGTGGGTGAGCTCGCTCTACTACCATTTCGGGACAGCCGGACACGTAAGAACGGTCGATATCACGTGGTCGAACGGTGCGAAGACGACGGGCTTCCCGGGCGCCACGCTGCGTACCGCGCTCGGTCTGAGGTCCACTCGGCTGGCGCTGGATTTCCCCCATGAGCGCATCGCGCACAGCGAACGGTACTCGACCTCGGTAGCCATCTCGCAGCGACTGTATCCCGCGGCTGGCTCGGCGGGTGCGGCAGTCATCGCGGCCGGTGAGGACCACCGGTTCCCCGACGCGCTCACCGCAGCCGGACTTGCTGGCGCGGCGAACGGACCGGTTCTCCTCACCCAACAGAACTCGATCTCGTGGGCGGTCCTCAACGAGCTGAGGAGGCTGCAAGTCGGGACCGTGTACCTCGTTGGCGGGACGCAGGCGATCTCGGAATCGGTGGAAGAGGCGATCCGCTCGCGCGGCCACAAAGTGGAACGTCTGACGGGCGGCGCTCGCTACGGGAACGATCGCTACGGCACCGCCGCTTCGGTGGCGATGAAGATCAAGGAACTCGGCGGGTTCGACGGGAGCGTCCTCGTAGCGTCGGGCGAGGGTTGGCCGGACGCGGCTATCGCCGCTTCGATCTCCGCAGGGACATCGCGACCGATCGTGCTCGTTTCTGCAGCGAGCACGCCTGAGGGAACGCAGCGTGTCCTAGCGGACCTGGGAGCGACCCAGACGATCGTGTTCGGCGGGCCGAGCGTGATCTCGGCCAACGCCATCGCAGAACTGAACCCGGCGCCCGCGAGGCGCTTCGGCATGACGGGCGACCGCTACCGGCTTGCGGCCGACGTGGCGCGGTGGGCGATAGCGAACGAGGGCTATACCATGGACCGGCCCTACATCGCGACCGGCGAGGCGTTCCCCGACTCCGTGACCGGCGGTGTGCTTGCCGGTGCGACGAGGAACCCACTGCTGTTCGTCACGCGTGAGACCGCGCCGAGCGGTACGACCGTTCTACTTGCGCAGCAGAGGCAGACCGTCGAGCTCCTCCAGATCCTCGGCGGGCCGGCTGCAGTGGGGCCGGGAGCGATCCATGCGATGGCTGGGGCGCTTCAGTGAGCCGGAGCTCGGGCAAGGTCTGCATCGTTCACTACAACCCATCGAAGTTCCTCACCCGGGTCGACCGCTCGGCACGTGCGCTCGCCGCTGAAGGCTGGGACGTCGTCCTGATCGCGATCAAAGACGACGAGACCACGGCCTTCGAGGACCGGGGTGACTACGTCGTCCACCGCGTCACGCTCAAGGCGCGGAGGCTCCCCAAGTGGCCGGTGGTGCGCGTTCTCCGACACGTGGAGGCTATCTGGCGGACGTTCGCGCGCGCGCACCGTGAGAATGCCGACGTGTACAACCCGCGCGACGCCGAGCCGCTGCTCGTGTCGTGGCTGGCGGCGAAGCTCAGGCGCGCGCGGCTCGTCTACGACTCCGACGAGCTGTGCCTGGATCGCAACAAGCCGATCACGCGCAAGCGCTGGTGGCGGTTCGCGATGTTTCGCTACGAGCGCTTCTTCTGCAAGCGGGCCGACGCCGTGATCACGACCGACATCGGTCGTGCGGAGATCATCGCGAGGCGCTACCGGATACCCACACCCGTCGTGGTCCTGAACGTCCCTGACCGGATCGAGCACGTCGAGCCCGATGAGGAGTTCAGGACCGCGGCACTCAAGGGAGCATCGCGGTTGCTGATCTACCAGGGAGTGATCATCGAGAACCGCGGGATCCCGGAGCTGATAGAAGCGATGCGCCACATCGACGACTGCGCGCTCGCGATCGTAGGGTACGGGCACCGGCTCGACGAATACACGGCACTGCTTGCGGAGTCGGGGCTCACCGACCGCGTCACCTTCTTCGACGCGGTGCCGTTCGCACGCCTCATGCGGTACACGGCAGCGGCCGATGTCGGCATGATCCCGCTCATCGCGAGCTGTCTGAGCTACAAGTACGCCGCGCCGAACAAGCTCTTCGAGTACATGATGGTCGGCTTGCCGGTGGTGGTCTCCGATCTTCCCGAGATGGCGCGCGTCGTGAACGAGGAACGGGTCGGCACGCTCATCTCCGATCCCACCGATCCCGCTTCCATCGCCGAGGCCGTGACGCGACTGCTCCAGGGTGCGGAGTCGCTCGACGAGATGGGGCGGCGGGCGCGCGGGGCCGCTCTCGAGCGTTACAACTGGGACGTCGAGCGCCTGCGCCTGCTCGACGTCTACCGGGGTCTGGTACTCCGGTGAAGCGCGGGCTCGACATCGTCATGTTCCTGACGAACGGCCTCGCGTCCGATCCCAGGGTGGAGAAGGAAGCGGCCGCACTGATCGCTGCGGGCCACCAGGTGACGGTGCTCGCGTGGGACCGCGAGGGTTCGCTCCCGCGCGTGGAGGAGCGCGCGGGCATGCACATCGAACGACTCGGACCCGTCTCCGGTCATGGCCGAGGAGTCCGGAGCATCCCTGGCTTTCGCACGTACTGGTCTGCGGCTGCTCGCCGTGCCGTCGAACTGCGGCCTGACGTACTGCACTGTCACGACCTCGACACCGCCGTGGCGGGACTCAGGGCACGCAAGCGCCTGTCCCGTGCGGGACGCTCTCCTCGGCTCGTACTCGACTTCCACGAGCTCTACCGCGAGAGCAACATGATCCCCAAGGGATGGGCGGGACGATCGGTGAGGCTCGCCGTGACCCTCGTCGAGCGGCGGTCGATCCCTGCCGCCGACGCCGTACTCGTGGCCAATCCCGGCAGCATCGGGGCGTACGATCGCTACGCGTCGGCCACCGCGTTCCACGTCATAGAGAACGCACCCGACATCGACCGCTTCGAGCCTCGGGGACCGCTCCGCAAAGAGCCCGGCGAGCCGTTGACGGTAGGCTTCATGGGGCAGAAACGCTACATCGACAGCTTGCTCGATCTCATCGAGGTCGTGGGCCGCGACGATCGGCTGCGTGCGATTCTCGCCGGCGGGGGAGTGGGTGCCGCGCAGGTGGAAGGGGCGGCGGCCGGCAACGACAGGATCGAGGTGTCGGGACGCTTCGTCTACGACGAGTTGCCGGGACTCTACGGTCGCTGCGACGCGATCCATGCCGTGTACGACACCGGTTTGGGTAACGTGCGGACGCTCTTCCCGGTGAAGGTGATGGAGGCGATGGCCTCGGCGCTCCCGGTCATCGTCGCGAAGGGCACGTGGATCGCAGGCTACGTCGAGGATCACGGTATCGGCTACTCGGTTGCTCCAGGAACGGATGAGCTGCACCGCGTGCTCGAAGATATGCTTGGCGACCCCGCGCGTGCGGCTGAGATGGGAGCGCGTGGCAGGGCGCTGATCGAGGCAGGCTTGAACTGGCACGCCGTGGCGGACAGGCTGGTCGACGTGTACGCTGGGCTCGGGAACAGCCCGAGCGATCGCCACGGGTAGGCCGGCGGGAGTGCGACGGAGGGTGGGTCCAGGCATGAAGCACACGGATCTTGCGATCGATCGCGCCGGCACCGTGCTCGCTTCGGTAGAGCCGGTCGACGTCGCCCTCGTCTTCGGTTCAGGACTGTCCGCTCTTGCCGATGAGGTCGAGACCGACTTCACCGCGCCGTTCGCGGACCTTCCCGAGTGTCCCGGGGGCGGGGAGGTCGCCGGTCACGCCGGGCGACTCGTGGTCGGCCGCCTCGCCGGTACGCGTGTCGCCGCGTTCGCGGGACGCGTCCACCGCTACCAGGGGTTGTCTGCGCGGGAGGCCGCGTGGCCCGTGCGCGTGGCCGCTGCGCTCGGCGCGGGCACCGTCGTCGTGACCAACGCTGCCGGCGGCATCGGGTCGCGGCTTACGACCGGCGGACTCGTGCTCATCACCGATCACATCAACCTCACGGGTGACAGCCCGCTCGTCGGATGGCCGGGGCCTGCGGGCGGGAACCCGTTCGTGCCGATGAGCGATGCGTACGACCCGCGCCTGCGCGCGATCGCTGCCGATGTCGCGGGCGAGCTCGGCATCGGGCTGGCCGAGGGAGTCTACGCGGCGGTCCTCGGCCCCAACTACGAGACACCGGCCGAGGTCCGCGCTCTTGAGACGCTCGGCGCGGACATGGTGGGTATGTCCACCGTTCCCGAGGTGATCGCTGCGCGTGCGCTCGGCATGCGCGTGCTCGGCATCTCGCTCGTCACCAACGTCGCGGCCGGCGCGCACATCTCGCACGACGAAGTCCTCGCCGCGGGACAGGCGGCGACCGGTGACCTCGTGCGGCTGCTCCCTGCTATACTTGGGCATCTCTAGCCACCACCAGCGCATCGTCCGGATGCGCGTGCACCGTACCCAACCTGCAGGAAGGACCTCCCATGCGCCATGACGTCCTCGACCTCACCCTTGCCGACGCCGGTAAGGCTCGCATCGAGTGGGCCGACCGCGACATGCCGGTGCTCGCCTCGATTCGAGAGCGGTTCGAAGCCGAGAAGCCCCTCGAAGGACTGCGCGTCAGCGCGTGCCTCCACGTCACCACCGAGACCGCGAACCTCATGCGCACGCTCGCCGCGGGCGGGGCCGACTGTGTGCTCTGCGCCAGCAACCCGCTCTCGACGCAAGATGACGTCGCAGCGGCCCTCGTCGAGCACTACGGAATCCGCACGTATGCGATCAAGGGCGAGGACACCGAGACGTACTACGCGCACATCGACGCGGCGATCGACCACCGCCCGCACATCACGATGGATGACGGAGCGGACGTCGTCGGCCGCATCCACGCCGAGCGACCCGATGTGCTCGAAGACATCATCGGCGGGACCGAGGAGACCACGACCGGCGTCATCCGCCTGAAGGCGATGGCGGCCGATGGGGCGCTCAAGTACCCGATCGTCTCCGTCAACGACGCCGACACCAAGCACCTCTTCGACAACCGCTACGGTACCGGTCAGTCAACCCTCGACGGCGTCATCCGGGCCACCAACCGGCTCATCGCCGGCCGCACCGTGGTCGTCTCCGGCTACGGGTGGTGCGGCCGCGGCGTCGCGATGCGTGCGTCCGGCCTCGGTGGGAACGTCATCGTCTGCGAGGTAGACCCGCTCCGCGCGCTCGAGGCCGTCATGGACGGCTACCGGGTGATGCCCGCGGTCGAGGCGGCCGCACAGTGCGACATCTGGGTCACGGTCACCGGTGACATCAACGTCATCGACTCGCCGATGTTCGAGGCGCTCAAAGACGGCGCCATCATCTGCAACTCCGGCCACTTCAACGTCGAGATCAACATCGACCACCTTCGCGAGAAGGCCACCGCTGTGCGTGAGGTGCGCCCCCTCGTCGAGGAGTTCACCATGCCCGACGGCCGCCTCATCTACCTGCTCGCCGATGGCCGGCTCGTCAACCTCGCATGCGCCGAGGGCCATCCTGCGTCCGTCATGGACATGAGCTTCGCGAACCAGGCGCTCTCCGCCGAGTACATGGCCGCGAACCACGCCTCGCTCACGCCCGGCGTCTATCCGGTGCCGCGCGACATCGACGAGGCGATCGCGGCTCTCAAGCTTGCCACGATGGGCGTCGAGATCGACACCCTCACCGAGGAGCAGCAGCGCTACCTCGCCTCGTGGCAGGAGGGGACGGTCTAGGTGGCCGAGGCCCCCCGCATCGAGAACATCCCCCGCACCATCTGGTGGGAGGACGGTGCGGTCCATCTCGTCGACCAGACGCGCCTCCCGCTCGTGGGCGACCTGCTCGTGTGCAACACCTACGAGGGCGTGTGCACCGCGATCCGCACGCTTGCGGTGCGCGGCGCGCCCGCGCTCGGCGTGGCTGCCGCCCTCGGCGTGGCGCTCTGGGTCGTGACCGAGGCCGACGACATCGCCACCGTCGACGAGTTCCTCGGCCAGCTCGATCGCGTGGCCGATGAGATCACCGCAACCCGGCCCACCGCCGTGAACCTCTTCTGGGGTGCCGAGCGCATCAAGGCGGTGGCGCGCGACAACGCCGACCTGCCCCTCGGCGACCTCAAAGAGCTCGTGGTGGCCGAGGCACTCGCCATGCAAGCCGAGGACGAGGAGCGCAACCGCGCGATCGGCGAGCACGGCGCCGCGCTCATCGAGCCCGATTCGCGGATACTGACGCACTGCAACGCCGGCTCGCTCGCGACGGCGTACTTCGGCACCGCGCTCGGCGTGATCTTCACCGCCGCGGCTCAGGGCAAGGTCGCAGGCGTGTGGGTCGACGAGACGCGCCCGGTTCTGCAGGGTGCGCGCCTCACGGCGTGGGAGCTCCGCATGGCCGGCATCCCGCACACGCTCATCACCGACAACATGGCGGCGAGCATCATGCGCGCCGGACTCGTCGACGCGGTGGTGGTGGGGGCGGACCGCATCGCCGCCAACGGCGACGTCGCCAACAAGATCGGGACGTACGGACTCGCGGTGCTCGCCAAGGAGCACGGGATCCCGTTCTACGTCGCGGCTCCGACTTCCACGGTGGACCTGACGCTTGAGAGTGGCGACGGGATCGTCATCGAGGAGCGCGACCCGCGCGAGGTCACTGGCTTCACGGTGGCCGGCACCTTCGAGCCCGACTCGCCCACCGCGGCCCGCGCGTTCGATGCGCTCACCGAGGCGGGAGCGTACGCGGTCCCCGTCGCCAAAGGCCACGAACTGCAGATCTCGCGCAAGGGTGGAGGGTACCACTTCGACGGCTGGTTCCGTATGGCGCCGCCCGGCGTGCCCGTCTACAACCCGGCGTTCGACGTGACACCGGCCGCCTACGTGACCGCCATCGTCACCGAGTGCGGCGTCGCGCACCCCGACTACGCCGCCTCACTCGCCGCGACGTGCGCCGGTGCCGGAGGACTCGACGAGATCCGCCGAGGGTAGTGCGCGGCCGTGGACGTCGTCGAACTCGCAACGACGGTCGCCACGCTGCTCGCGCTCGTCGCGGTCGGCTGGGCGTTGCGGGCCACGCGCATTCTTGCCGCCGAGGACGCGCGCCCCATCCACACCGTCATCATCTACGTGGGACTGCCGGCACTCGTCTTCCAGTCGGTGCACGGCGCCGAGCTCGGCCCTGAGCTCGCGACCATCGCACTCATCGCCTGGATCGCCTTCGCCGTCTCGGCTGTCGCAGCGTGGGGGCTCGCCCGCGCACTTCGCCTGCCGAGGAGGATCGCCGGCGGCCTCATCGTTTTCGGCGCCCTCGGCAACACCGGCTACATCGGCTACCCGGTCTCTCAGGCGCTCCTCGGCGATACCGGGCTCGTGCGCGCCATCTTCTACGACATCTTCGGCACGGTAGGCGCGCTCCTGTTCGTGGGGGTCTACATCGCCGCTCGGTACGGCTCGGCGGGCGGGCCGGCTCCCAATCCGCTGCGCGAGGTGCTCACGTTCCCGGCGGTCATCGCGCTTGCGGTGGCGTTCGCGGCGCGTCCGCTGGCGGTTCCGAGCGCGGTAAGCGCTGGTTTAGACGCGCTCGCTAGTATCGTGGTGCCGCTCATCATGGTGTCGGTGGGACTCAGCCTCAAGCTCGAGCGCCTGACGTCGCACAAGCGAGCGCTCGCCTCGATGGTCGCGGTGAAGCTCGTGCTCTCGCCGCTCGTCGCGCTCGCGGTCGGCCCGCTCCTCCTCGCGGATCCCGACGCGGTGCGGCTCGTCGTGCTCGAGGCGGGCATGCCGATCATGATGTTGTCGATCGTCTTCGGGACGCGCTTCGGGCTCGATACGGAGTTCCTGGCCTCGGCGGTGCTCGTGACGACCGCGCTCTCGGTCGCCACCATCCCGCTCATGCAGATGCTCGTCGTCTGAGGTCGCGCCCCGCTTGTGGCGGGGGGAGAGGGCCGTGGACCTGCTCGCATGCGTGCTCGAACTGCTCGCTCCCACGCGGTGCGCCGGATGCGATCTGCCCGGCGCCATCCTTTGCGACGCGTGCCGGGACGTGCTGCCGCGTATCGAGCGTGCGGGCGCGTGCCCCCGGTGCGGGGCGCCCTACGGGCATCTCGTGTGCACGGAGTGCTGGCAGAGCGAGCCCGCGTTCTCCGCCACGGTGTGCGTGGGCTCGCTTGTGCCGCCACTCGCCCGATGCGTCACCCTCTACAAGGACTCGGGTGAGCGCAGACTCGGACCGGTCCTCGGCGCGCTCCTCGCCGGGACGGCCGCCGAGTGGGCGGGGTGGCCTGACGCGGTGGTGCCGGTCCCCGCGTCGGCCGCGTCGCTCAGGCGTCGGGGGTTCGACCACACGCGGCTCGTGGCAGAAGAGGTGGCTCGGGCGTTCGGGGTGCCCGTGCTCGATGCGCTCGCGGTAAGCGGCGCCCGCGACCAGCGACTCCTCGGCAGGGCGGAGCGGGCGCGCAACGTCGCCGACGTGTTCGCTCTCGTGAGCGGGGTCCGCGCTCCCGCACACGTGCTCCTCGTCGACGACGTCGTGACCACCGGCGCGACGGTCGACTCCGCAGCAGGCACCCTCCTTGCCGCCGGGGCCGACGAAGTGAGGGTCGGGGCTGTCGCTCGCGCGTGGTAGAATACGCCTGCTTTCACTCGGGTCTGTGGTTGCGGGCGCGCAAGCGCCCTAGTCCAAGGCAGGCGCGGCCGAAGGGACCCACGTAAGCCGGAGGTCAAACCTCCTGGTGAGCATGGCGCGCCTTAGGGGTAAGTCGTACCGTCCGCTCCGGCGGACGAGAGGGCTAGTAGTGAGATGACATCAAGCGACCGTCCCAGTACGCGAGTGTGGGGTCAAAGACCAGGTCAGCCGAGTGAAAGCGCCCACGTCGAACAGGAGGACACCGCATGCGTTTCCCGCACCTCGCCCGGATCGCGCTCGTCGCGCTCCTTGCACTGGCCGTCGCCGGATGTGGCCTGGCCGAGGAACCCGAGCCCGAGATCACACCGGCGCTCGAGCCGCCCGTCATCGGCGAGGAGGGGGTGTTGCGGGTCGGAGTCGACCTCGACCATCCGCCGTTCGGAGGCGTCGACAAGGGCCGTGAGGCGGGTATCGACGTCGACATCGCATCGGCGATAGCCAAGGAGCTCGGCCTCGAGGTAGAACTCGTCGAGGTGGAGTACGGCGGGGGAGCGGCGGCGCTCGATGCCGGTGTGGTCGACATCGTGATGTCGGCGACGCTTACCGAGGAGACCGTGGTGCAGATGTCGTTCGCCGGTTTCTACGCGGCGAGCGGGCCGGCGCTGTTCTCCTCGGCGGAGACGACCGTCAGCCCCGACAGTCTCGGGGGACTCAGCATCGCGGTCCAGGAAGGCTCGGAGGCGTACTGGAAGCTCGCGTACGACTTGGGTGAGGACCGCCTTACGATCACCGAGACCCTCCGGGAGGCGTTCGAGCTTCTCCAGGTCGACGAGATCGATGTCGTGGCAGGAGATGCGTTCGTCGGGGCCTACATGGTGCGCGACTTCGATGCCATCGCATTCTCTGCGCAGCTGGCGCCTGCGACGTCTCTGGGGGTCGCCGTCGCGCCCGACGCGACCGAACTGTCCGCTGCGATACGCGAAACGCTCGATGCTCTCGCAGCCGGGGGCGTGCTCGAAACCATCAGGGCCAAGTGGGTCGGTGATCTTCCTGCACTGGAGGTCGCTACCGACGAAGATGCATAACTGGTAGCGATTAATGGATAGTGCAACATCTTCACAACAACTGGCGGTGTTTGGTGTATCGTTTACAGGCGGTGTTCGTAGGGGTGCCTCCGTCATCGGGGGCGCGACCGTGGAGTCTTAGGAGGAGCGATGAAGAAAGCTAGAACGCTGTTGATGCTTGCGCTGGCGCTCATGCTTGCGTTCGGAGTGATGGGCCTGGCCGGGTGCGGTACGGACGAGCCCGATGAGCCCGCCGAGCCCACCGAGCCCACCGAGTTCGAGTTCGACACGCTTGTCGAGGGCAGGCTGACCGTCGGTTCCGACACCGCGTACCCGCCCTTCGAGTTCATCGAGGATGGCGAGGTCATGGGCTTCGACGTCGACCTCGTCGCGGCAATCGCCGACCGCCTCGGTCTCGAGTACGAGTTCAGGACCTACAACTTCGACGCGCTGATCGTCGGCCTCCAGGGTGGTACCGAGTTCGACATGATCGCCTCGGCGATGACCATCACCGAGGAGCGCGCACAGCAGGTCGACTTCTCCGATCCGTACATCGATTCGAACCAGTCGCTCACCGTCCGTGCGGACAGCGACATCGAGACGCTGGCCGAGATGGAGGGCATGCGCATCGGCGTGCAGTCCGGTACGACCGGCGAGGAGTACACCCGCAACAACCTGCCTGAAGGCGCGACCGTCGTGCCGTTCGAGAACATCCTCCAGGCCATGCAGGCCCTGCAGGCGGGCGAGGTCGAGGGCGTTGTGAACGACCTGCCTATCTCCGCCGACATCGTGCTCGACGAGACCCGCGAGCTCATGATCGTCGAGGAGCTCCGCACCGACGAGCAGTACGGCTTCGCGTTCAACCAGGAGAACCCCGGCCTGCGTGACGCGGTGAACGCTGCGCTCGCCGAGATCAAGGCCGATGGCACCTACGACGACATCTACCGCAAGTGGTTCGGTGAGACTCCGTAGGTTGGTTCCACCACGGTGATTCGTTTTATGCAATGATACGGGGCGGAGTCAGCGACTCCGCCCCGTATGCATGCGTGACAGGTCCGCGATCGATGAAGGAATCCCTCAGGATGTTCCGATACCGCACCGCCCGGCGCACGAGCCGCTTGCTCGTCGTGGTATTCGCTCTCCTGACGTTGTCTACCGCCTCAGTGGCCTTCGCCGATGTCGTGTCCGATCCCGACGTCACGTATATCCCGGTCACGGCGACCATCGATCGGGTCACGATCGAGTTCGAGGTCCCCGACGTAGCGCACGAGCCACCGGTCGCGCTCGTGCTCCGGTTTCCCGACGAGATGCGTGCCGATCGCCTTCGGGGAACGGACATCCGGGTCGTTGGCGAGGTGCGCCCGCCGGCCGTGTCTTCTACCGCTGAGGGCGTCGTGCTCTCGTTCAACGTGGCCCCCGCGCCCGGTTCGGCGCTCACGATCAGGCTTGCCGGCCTGACGACTCCCGAAGAGCCCGGAGACTACCCGGTCGAGGTCTTATGGGGGCCGAGGGGAGATGAGGTCGAGGTCGGCGAGTTCTCCATCGAGGCACCACAGCCGAACCTCATACAGGCAGGGCTCAGGGCGATGGAGGACGTAGCGTTTCTGCGGCAGTTCTTCTCGCCGACGATCATCTGGGGGGCGTTGCCGCTGCTGTGGCGCGGCTTCCAGGTTGCGGTACTGATTCTCGCGGTCTCCTACACGTTCGGCATCCCGATAGGCTTGACGCTCGCCTTCATGAAGATGGCGCGCTTCAGGATCTTGAGGTGGCCGGCGACCGCATTCATTGATGTCGTTCGCGGCACGCCGCTGCTCGTGCAGTTGTTGCTGGTGTACTTCGGCATCACGTTCGTTCCCGGTTGGTCGGAACTGATGAACGCGCTCGGGCCTCTGGCGACGTGGCAGATCTACGCGATCGATGCGACCCAGTTCTATCGAGCGTTTCTCGTACTGTCCTTCAACTCATCGGCGTACCTCGCAGAGATCTTCCGAGCCGGCATCCAGTCGATCCATAAGGGGCAGCTCGAAGCCGCCCGGTCGCTTGGCATGACGTGGCCCTCGTCGATGGCGTTCGTGATCATCCCTCAGACGGTCCGCCGCATCCTGCCCACGATGATGAGCGAGTTCATCCTCCTGTTCAAAGACACCTCGATCCTGTTCGCCGTGGGCATCTTCGAACTCACGCTGCAGGCGCGCACGATCCAGGCGGCCAAGTTCAACATGTCGCCTTACATCGCGGCGGCTGGCTTCTATCTCATGCTGACGATTCCCCTCGGCAGGTTCGTCGCCAATCTCGAGGAGCGGCTGTCGATCGCTGAAACGGGCAGAGGCAGAGCGGTCAAGAGGTCTTTGTTCGGCGGCAGGCTCTTCGGCACGGTGCGACCTATCAACGGGCAGCAACCAGAGGACGAAGAGAGCAGCAATGACACGTAGCGGAGACGCGATGGTCCGCATCGAGGACCTCTACAAGAGTTTTGGTGACCTCGAGGTTCTCAGGGGCATCGACCTCGAGGTGACGAGGGGAGAGGTCGTCGTCATCCTCGGCCCTTCAGGCTCGGGCAAGTCAACGCTCCTGCGCTGCGTGAACAAACTCGAGGAGTCGACCGCGGGCCGCATCTTCATCGAAGACACCGAGGTCACCGATCGCAAGACCGACATCAACAAGGTCCGCGAGCGCGTCGGGATGGTGTTCCAGTCGTTCAACCTCTTCCCGCACCTCACCGCAAAGGGCAACGTGATGCTCGCACAGCGCAAGGTCCTCAAGCGCTCCAAGCAGGAGGCCGAACGCATCGCGCTCGAGCGGCTCGAGCGCGTGGGATTGAGCGACAAGTCCGATGCGTTTCCCATCCAGCTCTCCGGTGGCCAACAGCAGCGTGTGGCGATCGCGCGCGCACTCGCGATGGATCCGCACGTCATGCTGTTCGACGAGGTCACCTCGGCGCTCGATCCCGAGCTCGTCCGTGAGGTGCTCGAGGTGATGAAGTCGCTCGCCAAGGCTGGCATGACGATGATGGTCGTCACCCATGAGATGGGGTTCGCGCGCGACGTCGCGGACCGCGTCATCTTCATGGACGAGGGTGTCATCGTCGAACAGGGGACCCCCGAGGAGGTCTTCGACAACCCGCAGAGCGATCGCACGAAGGACTTCCTCGGCCACATCACCTAGTTCCCCCATCTGACCGGCATGAAGCCCGTGTCCCGTGCTGCCGAGCGCAGGGCGTGGGTATCTTCTCAGTAGCCCCATACAACAAGGAGGTCCCCGATGAAATTCATCATCAAAGGTCGCAACATGGCAGTCACCGACGCGATCCGCGAGTACGCCGAGGAGAAGATCGGCCGCGTCAGCAAGATCCTCGACGGCGAGCACATGACGACCGACGTCGAGCTCTTCGTGGAGAAGAACCCGTCGATCGAGAACAGCCAGGTGGCCGAGGTGACCGTATGGACCAAGGGGCCCGTGATCAGGGCCAAGGAAGCCGCACCCGACATGTACGCCGCCATCGATCTCGTGTCCGAGAAACTCGAGCGTCAAGTCAAGAAGTACAAGGGCAAGCTGAAGGACCGCCACTCCGCGAGGGCGCCGATGCCGCCGATGCCTGAGGTTGCTCCGCTGCTCGAGGAGGAGCGGGAGCCGGCCATCGTCAAGAGCAAGGTACTCGAGGTCAAGCCGATGACGCCCGAGGAGGCGATGTTGCAGCTCGAACTACTCGGCCACGATTTCTTCGTGTTCACGTCGGCCGAGACGGAGACCGTGAACGTCTTGTACCGCCGGCGCGACGGGGACTACGGACTGATCGAGCCGAGGGTCGGATAGCGTGCGGGAGCGACACCACGGACTCGAGCGGCGGCGCCTGCGGGCGCCGTCGCTGCTTCCTAGAACGGAGTGACTCCGCTTTCCGGCAGCGTATGATAGCAGCACACTGGTTGACACGGTGTTTTGACTAGACCTACAGTAAGCCGAGATGACCGGGTAGGGTCATGCTGGACGCCGACGCTAGACGCGAGCTCTACATCGAAGCAAGGGGCGGCACGTGGACCAGCAAGCGCATGTAGCGGTGGAGGAAATAGAGCAAGCCATCGGTCAGATCGCCGAGGTGAAGGCTGCTCGGGTCGTGGCCACGCCAGAGGGCGAGATCCTTGAGGTGCACGTCCTCGCGCTGCCGTCGAAATCCCCCAAGCAGCTCGTGCGCGACGTCGAGTCCACGCTGATGGCGAGCTTCGACATCGCGGTCGACCACAAGAAGATCTCGATCGCCCAGATCGGCGCCGATGCCGCGGCTGCTCCCGCGTCCACTTCAGACGGCCCAGGGGTTTCAGAGCCTCGCACGCGGCCGAGGATCCACGCGATCAACGCCTCTGTGAGCGGGTTGTTGTCTGAGGCGGCTGTCACGCTTGAGGTCGAGGGGCAGACGCACACGGGGGAGGCCACAGCACCTTCGAGCCAGACCGGCCGGCAGCGAATCATCGCGCAGGCGACGCTCAACGCGATAGCCAAACTTGCTAGCGGAACCCACACATTCGCCCTCGAAGACGTCGCCATCATCCGGCTCGGCCGTGAGGACGTGGCCGTCGCCTGCGTGACGATCGTGACCCCGCTGGGGGAGCAGTCGTTCACGGGCTCGGCGCTGGTGCGACAGAAC
>SLCP01000037.1 GCA_007125735.1 Coriobacteriia bacterium
AGTACCGGCTCACGCGCTCGGTCATCCGCTCGAATCGTCGCTTCGACTACGAGGGCGTGCAGTCCTGGCTCGACGGTGAGGCGTCGTTTCCCGACGAGGAGAGCGAGCGGCTGCTGCGCGAGTTCGCGCGGGTCGCGAAGGCGATCGGGGAGCGCCGCATCGCGCGCGGCGGACTCGACTTCGAGACGGTCGAGGCCAAGGTGATACTGGCCGAGGACAACGTGACGCCGGTCGAGGTGAAGGTGCGCGAGCGCACCGACGCGACCAACATGATCGAAGAGGCGATGATCCTCGCCAACGAGGTCGTCGCCGGCCACATGACGCGCGCCGGCGCGCCGATGGTCTACCGCATCCACGAGGACCCCGACCCCGACGCGCTCGCTCAGGTGGCGGTCATCCTGAAGGAGTTCGACTACCCGATCAAAGACGTCCACGGCGCCTCGCCCGCGACGTTCCAGCGCATCATCGCGCATGCGCACGACCGCCCCGAGAAGCTGCTCATCAACTCGCTCATGCTCCGCGCGCTCCAGCGGGCGCGTTACGTCGACTTCCTCGGCCCGCACTTCGGGCTCGCGAGCGAAGCGTACACGCACTTCACGAGCCCCATCCGCCGCTACCCGGACCTGCTCGTGCACCGCCTGCTCGCAGCACAGCTCGCCGGCGAGCTTGGCGACGAGCCCGCCGCGTCGATCGCGCCGGAGCTCGAGTGGCTCGCCGAGCACTGCTCGACGACGGAGCGCGAGGCCGAGGCGGCAGAGGGCGAGTCGGTACGCATCAAGCTCGCGCAGCTGATGGCGGAGCGTATCGGCGAGGAGTTCGAGGGCATCATCACCGGCGTGCACTCGTTCGGCCTGTTCGTTCAGCTCGACAACACCGCCGAGGGGCTCGTGCACGTGAGCACCATGGCCGACGACTACTACCACCTCGACCCCGAGCGCTTCATGCTTGTTGGCGAGAAGCGCGAGCGCGGGTACCGGCTCGGCGAGCGCATCGCCGTGCGCCTCATCGACGTGAGCGTGGCCGAGGGGCGCATCGACTTCGAGCCGGCGTAGGGGAGCGGCTGACCCGGCGCATGCCGCGGCGCTCGCGCGCTCGCTACATCGCGTGCTCGGCGGTCGCTGCGATCGCCGCATCGATCTGGCGGCGGAGGGCCAGCGGCAGTCCCGGGATCTCGAGGTCGAGGAAGCCGCGGGTGATCATCGAGACTGCCTCGTCGTGCGGCACTCCTCGGCTCATGAGGTAGTAGACCTCTTCCTCGGCGATGGGGGAGATGGCCGCCTCGTGCGAGAGCTCCGCGCCCGGCGCCCCCTCGCTCGCCAGATCGGGGATCGCCCACTGCGTCGATTCGGCCGACTGCACGATGCCGCGGCAGTCGAGGTGCGCCGTGCACTCGTCGGTGCGGGCGATGAGGCGTCCGCGGGAGTAGACGGCGCTGCGGTCCGTCGAGACCACGCGCGCGACGGCCTCGCTCCGGCTGCCCTCGCCGATGAGCTGGGTCTCGCTCCCGAGGTCGATGTGGCTGTCGGCGAGCCCGTAGACGATCGAGTTGAAGACCGCGCGGGAGCGCGCGCCCTCGCAGCGGGCGACCGGGAAGGCCTGGATCGACTTCACCGGTTTGAGGAGCACGTAGTTGTTGATGTAGGTGGCGTCGTCTTCGATGATGACGCCGGTGCGCGGGCGGACCGAGAACTCCTCGGCCCAGTTGTGCACCATCGTGAAGGTGAGCGAGGCGCCTGCGCCCACGTAGAACTCGGAGATGCCGGCGTGCAGGCCCTGGTGGACGTCGGTCGCGATGTTGCAGCCGGTGATTACGTTCGCCTCGGCGCCCTCCTCGAGCACGATGATGTTGTGCACGTTCTGGCTGACGTCGCTCTCGCTCACGAACAGGCACGCCTGGATGGGCTTTTCCACCTTCGCCCCGGCTTTGACGCGGATGAAGTAGCCCTCGGTCTGGTGGAGCGCCACGAGCGCGGTGTACTTGTCCTTGGCGGGGTCGACCGCGCGCCACCACCACTTGGCGAGCATCTCGTCGGGGTAGCGTGCGAGCGCGTCGGCGGTGCTCATGACCTCGACCTGGCCGCCAAACGCCTCGCTCACACGCTCGTAGATGGGCGTGCGGTCGAGCTGGAAGTAGCTCGCCGAGCGCTCTGACTCGTCGCTCACGAACCCGCTCATGAGCGCGGTCTCGCGGATCTGGCGCTCGATCGACGCGAGCGAGGCGACGCGGTCCCGCTCGGAGACGGTGCGGAAGCGCGCTACGTCGACGTCGGGGCCGAGCGCGGCGGGCTTGTCGGCGGCTGCCTGCGCCGCCTCCTCGATCTCGGCGAGGCGGGCGCGCTGTTCGTCCGTGAGCAGGATCTCATCTACTGTCGGCATGCTGCACACTCCACACATCCCTCGTAGCCGTGGCTGACGATGTCGTCGATGAGGTCGAGCGGGTTGCCCTCGCACGCGAGCCGTCCGTCGAAGAGCACGTGGCCCACATCGGCGTTGACGTACTGCAGGATGTGGCCGGTGTGCGTGATGATGAGCCCGGCGCGCGGACGCTCGCTTGCGCGGTCCCCCTTGAGCAGGTGCGCGATCGCGCCTCCCACCACCGCGATGTTGTCGAGGTCGACCCCGCTCTCCGGCTCGTCGAAGAGCGCGAGTTCAGGCTGTTGCGCGAGGAGCTGCGCCATCTCGGAGCGCTTGGCCTCACCGCCCGAGAAGCCGAGGTTCACGTCGCGTTCGAGCATCGGCGCGACGGCGAGCTCCCCCGCGATGGCGTCGAGTGTGCCGGCCTCGAGCGCACCCCCCGCCGCGACTTCCATCACCTGGCGCAGCCGGACGCCACGCACGGCCGGCGGGCGCTGGAACGCCACCCCGACACCGAGCCGGGCGCGCTCGTCGATGGTGAGCGCGAGGAGGTTTTCGCCTTTGAAGGCGACCGAGCCCTGCGTGACCTCGTAGCCGGGGAGGCCCACGAGCGTGTTGAAGAGCGTCGTCTTCCCGCTGCCGTTAGGGCCGAGGAGGACGTGCGTCTCGCCCGCGTCGATCGTGAGGTCGATGCCGCGCAGCACTTCTCGGCCAGCGATACTCAAGTGGAGATCGGTTATAGCGAGCAGTGGGACGGTGATGTCGGTGTCGTGCATCGGCGCCTCCTCGGTGGGTGGTGGCCGGTCGCATGCGGGTCCCGTGAGGATGGTACCCATCGCGCGACGCCTTCTGGCGACCCGCCCCCAGGCCGAGTACACTGTGGAGTCCGGCACCCGTCCACAGACCGCATCCACTACGGAGGTCGTTCGATGCGAAAGAAGTCGCTCGCGTTCTTCAAGGAGCTCGTCGAGGCCCCGTCGCCGTCGGGCTTCGAGCAGCCGGCCGCATCCGTGTTCCGCGACTACGTGGCCGAGCACGCCGATGACGTCACCACCAACGTCATGGGCTCGGTGCACGCGCTGCTGCGCGGCTCGGATGCCGAGCGCGACGGCCGCCGGGTGAGCATCATGCTCGCCGGTCACATCGATGAGATCGGCCTCATGGTCACCTACATCACCGCCGAGGGCTTCATCGCCTTCAAGCAGATCGGCGGCGTCGACGAGGGCGTGATGCCCGGGACGCGCGTCCGCGTGCACACGCGCGAAGGAGCGCTCCTCGGCGTGCTCGGCAGGATGCCGATCCACCTGCTCGAGGAGGACGAGCGCAAGCAGGTCGTCAAGACGCACAAGCTCTTCATCGACCTCGGCATGAGCGCCGAGAAGGTCAAAGAGGTCGTGCGCGTGGGCGACCCGGTGACGTTCGACGTGGGTTTCGAGGAGTTCGGCGAGGGCATGGTCGTCTCGCGCGCGTTCGACGACAAGATGGGAGCGTTCATCTGCGCCGAGGTGATGCGCGAGGTCCACGCGCGCGGCGGGACGAAGGTCGACCTCGTGGTCGCGGGCACCGTGCAAGAGGAGATCGGCCTGCGCGGCGGCATCACGAGCGCGTACGGCGTCGACCCGACCGCCGGTATCGCCGTCGAGGTGGGCCACGCGACCGACTACCCGGATGTCGACAAGCGCAAGCACGGCGAGACGGCGTGCGGCAAGGGGCCGATCATCTCACGGGGCGCCAACATCAACCCGCGCCTGTTCGCGCTCCTCGCCGAGGCGGCCGAGCGCTCCGGCGCGCCACACCAGTTCGACGGACAGCCGCGGGCGACCGGCACCGACGCCAACGCCATCCAGCTTGCCCGCGGCGGCAAGGCGGCCGCGCTCGTGAGCGTGCCGCTGCGCTACATGCACACGCCGGTCGAGGTGCTCGCGCTCGCAGACGTCGAGGCGGCCATCTCGATCCTGACCGAGCTCGTGTGCTCGCTCGATCCCGACACCGACTTCACGCCGTAAGCGCGCCGAGGAACCCTCATGGCCGAGCGCAGTCAGAGAATCATCGCCACCAACAAGAAGGCGTACCACGACTACTTCATCGACGAGACGTTCGAGGCCGGCATCGAGCTGACCGGAACCGAGGTCAAGTCGCTGCGGCAGAACAAGGCCACGCTCCGCGAGTCGTTCGCCCTCATCCGTAAAGGTGAGGTGTGGCTCCACAACGTGCACATCTCGCCGTACAGCCACGGCAACCGCGCGAACGTCGACCCCAACCGCATCCGCAAGCTGCTGCTCCATAAGAAGGAGATCCGCTACCTCACCGGCAAGACCGCCGAGAAGGGCGCGACGCTCGTCCCGCTCAAACTCTATTTCTCGCCGAGCAACCTCGTGAAGGTCGAACTCGGCCTGGCGCGCGGCAAGAAGCTGCACGACAAGCGCGCCTCGATCGCCGATCGCGACCACAAGCGCGACGTGCAGCGCGCGCTCCGGG
>SLCP01000073.1 GCA_007125735.1 Coriobacteriia bacterium
GTCCCCATTCACGTCTACAACGGGCCCTCAACATGCGTTCACCCAGGCTCGATCGAGATACACGAGCCGCTACGCCTACTGTTCCAGGGCAATCTTCTTGCGAATCGGCACGTGGACCGGATGATCGAGGCCGCAGTTGCTCTCGAGGGGGCCGCTGTGCTGACGATTCAGGGCTTTGGTGAGCAGAAGCGAGAACTGGAGGAACTTGCAGACCGCCTCGGGGCTCGAGAGGTAGTGCGTTTTGTCGAGCCCTGCGCGCCTCACGAGGTTTCTGAGGCGGCAGCCCAGCATGATGTGGGACTTGTCTCGAACTGGGATGACACTCTCAACATGCAGGTGACGGTTGGAACCAAGCTCTTCGACTACATGTCGGGGGGCTTGGCAGTGGTGGCCTCAGCGCTCCCTATGTATCAGATGCTCCTGGAAGAGGCCGACTGTGGTGTGGTGTTCGATCCGCGGGATCCAGATGCATTGATGCTGATTCTCCGCAGGCTTGTGAACAGTCCGGACGAGGTGCTGAGCATGAAGCGCAATGCAGTCGCCGCCTGTCCGCGCTACTCTTGGGACGTTCAGGGCGCGAAGTTCCTTGAGGTGGTCGAGTCGGTGATGAGTGGTGGATCGCGTGGGGCCTGAGAGCGGGGGCGGCGTAGGCCGCCGCATCGCGATGCTCCTGCATAACGACTTCTCGGGCGATACGCGCGTGAAGCGCGAAGCGGGGACGCTTTCCTCGGCAGGGTGGGACGTCACCGTGCTCTGCCTCCGTGGTGAGGGCTTGCCCGATTTCGAGCAGCGTGGCGGGTACGCCGTGCGCCGCGTCGCGGACACTACGAAAGCCGGGTGGCGCAGGCCGCTGCGCAAGGTTGCGGAGTCACGCGAGCGCATGAGGGCGCTGGTCACCGCCGCGCTCGGCCTCGAGCCTGACGTCGTGCACTGTCACGACACCGATACGCTCCCCGCAGGTGCGCGCGTGGCGCGTGCGACGGGTGCACGACTCGTCTACGACGCGCACGAGCTCTTCCCCGATATGCTCACTGGCCACGGACGCGGTTCGCGGCTTGTCCAGCGCTACTGGAAGCGGGTTGAGCGGCGATACGTCCCCTTGGCCGATCTCGTCATCACGGTGAACGAGGCACGCGCTGGCGTGCTGAAGGAGCGTTACGGGGTGAAGACCGTCGTGGTGCGTAGCGTGCCCGACGTCGAGCCGCTGTGCGCGACGGACCGACTTCGGGATGAGCTCGCGCTCTCCTCTCAAACCCCCATCGTGCTCTACCAAGGTGGACTCATCGGCGGGCGCGCGCTCGCGCGTCTTGTGCGCGCGATGGCGCACGTGGAGGACGCTGTGCTGGTCATGCAAGGCGCCGGTCCCGAGGAGTCTGCGATCCGCTCCGCCATATCCCATGCCGGCCTCGAGGATCGGGTGCTACTGACCGGCTGGGTGCCTCCCGGCGAGCTCCACGAGTACGCCTGTGGGGCCGACGTGGGCGTGGTCATCTACGAGAACGTCTCGCTTAACAACTACTACGCTGCTCCCAATAAGCTCTACGCATACCTCATGGCCGGGCTGCCGATGGTCGCGAGCGACTTCCCCGGCCTGCGGGAGGTTGTGGCGGGCGAGGGGGTCGGAGTGATGTTCGACCCGGCGAGCGAGGAGTCGATCGCGGGGGCAATCCGCGACCTTCTCGGCGATGCGGATGCGCGAGAGCGGATGTCGCGCACTGCTCGTGAGCTCGCGGAGACCCGCTACAACTGGGAAGCTGAATCCCAGCGCCTACTCGAGGCGTACGAGACCCTCGGCGAGGGGCGTGACAGGCGATGAAAGCGCTCTTTCTCGAGTCTCTCCCGTACGAGAGCGCGTTTCGGGTGGGAAGCCACCACTACGCCGAGCGCTTGCTCGGTCACGACTGGGACGCGATGTGGCTCTCGCATCCGCTCTCGCCGCTCCACCTCGTGCATCCGGTGAAGCGTGACTTCGAGGTGCGCATGCGCTCGTGGCGTCGCGGCCCGATGCGCTACGGCCGGCTTTCGTACTACAACCCGATGACGCTTCTGCCGTCGACACCGCTGCCGGTGCTGCGTTCGCGTGCGGTTGCGCGCGCAAGCGTGCGGCTCACGCTTCCCAACGCACGCTCGATGCTGCGCAGGCACGGGTTCGACGCGCCCGACCTCGTGTGGCTCACGAACCCCATCTACGAGCCGCTCGCACGCCAGCTCGATGCGGGATGCCGCGTCGTGCGCGTCGCCGACGACAACGCTGCGTTCGCCAACATCCCGGATGCGGTGCGCGAGCTCGAGGAGGCGGCGCTGGCTGCGGCCGACGTCGTGTTCGCGGTGGCCTCCTCGGTGCGCGACCGGCTGGCCGAGCGGTACGCCAACGTCGTGCACCTGCCAAACGGCGTCGAGTTCGAGCGGTTCGCTGCTGACGCGCCCGAGCCCGAGGATCTGGCCGCGATTCCTCAGCCACGTGCGCTCTACGTGGGCGCTACCGAGTACTGGTTCGACGCGACGCTCGTGGCGGAGTGCGCGCGGGCGATGGGCGACGTGTCGTTCGTGCTCGTAGGACCGGAGTCGGCGCGCGTGAGTGAAGCGGTCGCTGGGTTGCGCAACGTGCACGTGCTCGGTCCTCGGCCGTATGCGGCGGTGCCCGCCTACATGCGCGCGTGCGACGTGGGAATCGTGCCGTTTGCGCGTGACGAGATGGTCGACGCGATCCACCCCATCAAGGTCTACGAGTATCTCGCCGCCGGCTTGCCGGTGGTCGCGATCCGCTGGCAGGAGCTCGAGGCGATGGGCGCACCGGTCGAGCTTTGCGAGCGCGACGGGTTCTGCGAGGGGCTGGAGGCGGTGCTCGACGCAGGCCGTGAGGCTGGTCTCGAGGCTCGTCTCGCGTATGCGCGCGAGAACTCGTGGGATGCGCGGTTCGAGGTGGTGTCGCAGGAGGTGGCGAAGGTGCTGGGGCAGAGTCGCTGAGCGAGGTGGCTCGTGCGGAGGCTTTGCGGTTGGAGCCTGGTAAGAGCCTGTTTCTCGGGCGCGGCTACCCTCTACACATGGACAAGCTGCCTCACTTCGACAGAGCCGTAATACCTCAAGCGAAGCTGCGCTACTGCCTTGACGACTCTCATCCGACGGGGGCACACAAGGCACGTGTGTTCAGGTCTGCGCTTGGGATCACCAGCGCACACGCGTATGTACTTGAGAGGATGCTTAGAGACGGAATCTCGGTTCATGGCGCAACACGCAAGTTCACGCTCATCGACGGTACCGAAAGATGGGTGGTACAGTGGACGGTGATCGGGCGCCTCGGACCGCTGACGCTGATTTCGGCATGGGACTATGACAGACGAGAGCGCAGGCCACACCTGCTGTCATGCTATCTGCGGAAGGTGAAGTCAGGATGAGTACGCTCGTCGAACTCGACATGGTCGAGATCACGGAAGACCTTGAGGTGGGCCTCGTAGGAGGCGCGCGCGGCACGGTCGTCGCAGTGCACGACCGCTCATGTACCGTGGAGTTCGTCGGTCCGGACGGCTACACCATCGGCCTGTTCGAGATTCCGACAGACAAGCTCGAGCAGGTGCAATTCGGGAATGTCGACGCGTCGGTCGCACGCGAGGACTGACCCCCTACGCCAGCAGCTGCGTCTCGAAGAGCTTCTTGTAGACCGGCCCGCTCTCCACGAGCTCGGCGTGTGTGCCGCGCTCGACGATCCGCCCGTCTTCGACCACGAGTAGTTGGTCGGCCTTCACGACGGTCGCGAGCCGGTGCGCGATGACGATGATCGTCTTGGTACCGTGGAGGTCGGCGAGTGCTTGCTGGATGAACGCCTCTGACTCCGAGTCGAGCGCGCTCGTGGGCTCGTCGAGTATGAGCACGCTCGTGTCGGCGAGCAGCACGCGCGCAAGCCCGATGCGCTGGCGCTCGCCGCCCGAGAAGCGCACGCCCCGGTCGCCGAGGTGCGTCTCGAGCCCGTTGGGCAACTCGAGGGCGAACGTCGCGTAGGCGCGCTCGAGGGCCGAGCGGATCTCTTCCTCGGTCGGCTCGAAATCGAGTCCGTAGATGAGGTTTTCTCGGACGGTGTCGTTGAAGAGCATCGCCGACTGCGTGAGGTACCCGATGCCCTTGCGAAGCGAGCCCACCTGGAACTCGCGGATGTCGGTGCCGTCGTAGGTGATGGTGCCGCCGGTCGCGTCGCGCAGGCGCGGCAAGAGCTCGACGAGCGTGGACTTGCCCGCGCCCGAGCGCCCCACGAGCGCGGTGAACGAGCCGGCCGGGATCGTCGCAGAGACGCCGTTGAGCACCTCTTTGCCGGCGGACAGGAGCGTGCCCTCGGCGTTGTAGGAGTCGGGGTACTCGAAGGTCACGTCGGTGAGCACGATCTCGCGCGTGAGGCCGGTGAACGGCACGGGCCCGCTCGTGATGCGGTTGGAGCGCACGGACTCCTCGGTAGTCTGCTGCACGAGCAGCAGCCCGGCGACGTTCTTCGAGATGTCCTGCCGCCCCTGGTTGAACTCCTTGATCTTGGCGTTCAGGCGCGAGAGCACGAAGACCACGAGTCCGAGCTGCGCGAGCGTCATCCCGAGCACCGCGATACCGATGTAGAGCGTGATGAAGACCGAGAGCATGAGGATCGGGTCGGCGGTGACCTCGATGCGCGCGCCGATCCGCGCCTTCTTGATGCCCAGTTGGCGCATCTGCTCGGAGAAGCTGAAGACCCTCTCGGCTTCCGTGTCCTTCATGTCGCGCAGCTTGATGAGCCGCATGAGTCCCATGCGCTCGACGATCTTGCCCATCATCTCCTGGCTGATCGCTGCACTCTCGAC
>SLCP01000023.1 GCA_007125735.1 Coriobacteriia bacterium
AGACCTCGCCCACCGCTTCCACGACGCGCGCGACGAGCGCCTGGCCGTCGACGGGCAGCAGCGTCTTGTCGACGCCCATCCGCATCGAGCGGCCACCCGCGAGCACCGCGGCGGTTATCGGCAGTCTCTCAGGTGTCACGTTCATGCCTCCATCATGCCACTATCGCCTGCTCCCGGCTGTGCCCGCGCGACCGTGGGCCGCTGCCTCAGGTCGCACCCTCACGGCAGTCGCCTTGAACACCACCTGTACGGGGGAACCTTCCGCGAGCTCCATCTCGCGCACCGAGGACCGCGACACGTGCGAGGCGACCCGCGCTCCACCGATGTCGAGAACGAGGTGGTACATCACACCCCACAGACGCAGGTCGACAACGGTCCCATCGAAGCGGTTGCGAGCCGAGGAGCGCGGTATCTCGGCGCCGGCCTCGAAGAGGAGCACGTCTTCGGGGCGAACGCCGGCGATCACGCGGGTCCCGGGCTCGAGTTCGCCGGTCGAGTACACGACCGGGCCGCCCGCGTCCACGCCGAGAAGTCCATCGGCCGAGCTGGTCACCACGCCGCGCAGAGGCGCCTCGGAGCCAAGGAACGTCGCCGTCCACTCGTCGGGCGGCAGCCCCATGACGTCCTCGACGTGGCCTGAGGCGACCGAGCGACCGTCGCGCATGACGATCATGCTGTCGGCCACCGCCATCGCCTCGTTCTGGTCGTGCGTGACGTAGACGGTGGTCATCGCCTGCTCGTGGATGATCCGTGCGAAGTCCTGCGACAACCGGCTCTTGATGAGCGGGTCGAGCGAGGAGAGCGGCTCGTCGAGCAGGAGTACCCGTGGCTTGAGCACGAGAGCGCGGGCGAGCGCGACGCGCTGCGCCTCGCCGCCGGAGAGCGTGAGCGCCGAGCGGCCCTCCCACCCGCCGAGCCCCACGCGGTCGAGCACCTCTGCCACCGCTGAGGCACGCGCGGCACGCGATACGCCGCGCAGCTTGAGCCCGTACGCGACGTTCTCGGCGATGGTGCCCTTGAAGAGGTACGAACTCTGGAACGCGGCTGCCATCTGCATGCGCGCGCCGCGGTCCCGCGCACTCACGGGACGGCCATCGAGGAACACCTGCCCGGCATCGGGCTTCTCCAGCAGGCCGAGGATCGCGAGGAGGGTCGACTTACCCGCCCCCGATGGGCCGAGAAGCGCGAGCGTCTCGCCCGGCGCCAGCTCGACGCGGTCGACATCGACGACGACCCGCTTGCTGTAGCTCTTGCGGACTCCCTCGGCCCTGAGTGCGAGCCCCGATGCGGTCACCTGCACCGTCATGCGCTCGCACCCCGCTCCCACCGCTCGCCAGCATGCTGGTACCAGGTGATGAGGCCGTTCAGGCCGAACGTGATCGCCATGAGGATGACGCCGAGCGCGAGCGCGAGGCCGAAGTCCCCTCGGCGCGCCTCCTGCACGATCGCCGTGGTAAGCACGCGGGTCTGGCCCTCGATGTTGCCGCCCACCATCATCACGGCGCCGACACCGCGCACGACCGCGCCAAACCCGGCGGCCACCGCGGCGACCACTCCAAGACGTGCCTCCCTGAGCGTGAGGAACGCCTCGTGCACACGCGACGCGCCGAGCGAGCGCGCCTGCAGCCGAAGCTTGTACGGCACCGACGCGACCGCAGCGGACGTGAGACCGGCGATGATCGGGGCCGAGATGAGCGTCTGCGCGATCGACATCGCGTCGACCGTGTAGAGCAAGCCGAGCGACCCGAGCGGACCTTGCCGCGAGAGGATCATCATCACGATGAGACCGATGACGACGGGGGGGACGGCCATGGCGGTGTTGGTGAGCGCGATGAGAACGCTCCTGCCACGGAAGCGGGACGCGCCCATCGCGAAGCCCATGGGCGCACCGAGGACTATCCCGAACGCTGTGGACACGATTGCGACCTGGAACGTGACACCGATGATGTTCCAGAGTTCGGGAGAGCCCCCCACCATCAGCCTCACGGCAGTCACGATCGCTTCGATGAACACCGCCATGGTCCGTCTTCCCCTCAGCTACCGCGCATCAGGCACGAACAGCGGCTCGCCGTACATGTCGACGCCGAAGGTCCGGATGATCTCCTGGCCCTCGGCAGAGACGATCCAGCTCGCGAACGCGCGGGCACCCTCGAGGTTCGCCGCCCCGGTCACGACGATGACCCCGTACGGGTTGAAGAGACGCTCGTCGCCCTCGACGAGCACGTCGAGTTCGAGCCTCTCGCGCATCGCAAGGTATGTGCCGCGGTCCGCAAGCGTGTACGCCTCGACTTCCGAGGCCATCGTGAGCACCTCGCCCATCCCCTGGCCGACCGAGAGGTACCAGGGACCCGGAGCGGTTATGCCGGTCGCGTCCCAGATGTTCATCTCCTTCTTGTGCGTACCGGAGTCGTCACCACGGGAGATGAACGCGCGTGCGCCATCGGCGATTTGCGTGAACGCCGCGACCGCATCGGCTCCGCCCGCGACGCCCGCAGGGTCAGCCGGAGGTCCGACGAGCACGAAGTCGTTGTACATGACGTCGAGGCGCTCCTCGCCGTAGCCCTCGGCGACGAACGCCTCCTCGTCGGCCTTCGAGTGAACGAGTACGACGTCGGCGTCCTTGCTGCGACCGATCTCGAGAGCCTGGCCCGTGCCGACCGCAACGACGCTCACACGGTACTGCGGGTAGGCGTCCTCGAACGCCGGGACGAGCGCGGCGAACAGTCCCGAGTCCTCCGTCGACGTGGTCGAGGCGATGATGACGTTCGTGACCTCGACCGGTTCGGGGGCGGCTGCGTCATCGGGTGTCGGTTCCGGCACCGCCCCTGCGCATGCGCCAAGCGCGAACAGGGCGGGGGTCACGAGAAGGGCGGGGGCGGTCCGCCGGAAGACGGCGAACCTCAAGCGAAACGCGAGCATGCGTGCGTCTCCTTTCCACCGGGAGGCGAGGAGGTTTCCCGTCCCCACCCTATCGGTCCGGCGTCCATGGCCCGCTCGGTTGGGCTGTAGGACATCCGGACTCGGAGATGTATGGGCCGCCTCATCTTGCGACCGTATACAAGACCATACCGTAGAGCGTGCGTCTCGCTCAAGCCCGCCGTCTACCCCACGCCCGTAGTGATAGGCCACGAGTGGGCAGGCTCGCCGACGGCGAGACCCATCACCGACCGATCCCTGGCAGTGCACGTGTGCGCAAGCGCCTTGATGTCACAGGGCATCCTGAGATGTCGGACGGACATGCCTTCCGGCACCGCGAGTCTGACCTTTGGCGTAAGCACCAATGCTCCGGTGATGCCTGCCTCGAACAGCAGCTCGAGGACCGGCTCGAGCCAGGTCTTCGAGCACGCGACGAGAGCTAGTTCCGCACCAAGTCCAGGGTCGAGGCTCGGCAGTTCGGTCACGTGGGCCACGGGACGCTCGCCAACGACGAGCCCGACATCTTCGGGGAGTTCCGAAAAGTACGCCACCGAACTCACACCGTACGAATCCGCCGGTATCAGCAGCTCCAAGGCCTGTAGCATGGTGGCGGTGACGATGCGGATCACCGGGTAGTCCTCGCGCAAACCCAGGTATTCCCCGATCGCTTCCCTGAGAGAATACAGGCGGTATCCGAGGCCACGTTTGCCGTTCCCGGCGACGTACGAAAGGTCCCTGCGCACGGTCGCTTCTCTGATCCCGAGGTCCCCCGCGATGTCCGCTGAGGTTATCACGTGGTCCTCCTCGCCGCTGCGCATCATCTCGCCGAGGTGGCAATCGTAGAGAGCAAGGCGGTAGAGGGTCGCTTCCGGAGGTCTGATATACGGCGCCATGGGTACCCGCCCCCCATCGTGGTGAACTGTTTCACCATCACGATGGCACCGCGCGGGTTCGCCCGCGACGGGGATATCCCTCGGATGCTCGTAGCGGAATCCCCCACAGCCGCCTATCCGAGCTGCTCCCGCAGGTAGGCGACGAACTCCTCGGACGCGCGCGTGGGAATCGCCCGAGACGTGACCAGATACAGGGGTCGAGACGCCGGGAATCCCTTGAGTGGCACCGTGGCCACCGTGCCCAGCTCGAGCGCCTTCTCGGCCACCCACGAGCTCACCATTCCAAGGCCCATCCCACCTTCCACGGCGTTCAGGATCGCCTCGCCCGTACCGAGCTCGGTCAACACGCGCAACTCGGCGGGATCGATCCCGACACCTCGCAGGGCCTCCTCGGCCACCTGCCGGGTTCCCGAGCCCTCCTCCCGCATGACGAACGGCTCGCGAACGACCTCGTTGGGGGAGACCGCCTCCGCGACGGCGAACGAGTGGTCCTTGTGGCAGAGCATGACGATGTCGTCGGTGCCAAGCCTCTCGAACTCCACTCGCGCACCCTTGACCACCGCACCCGCCATGCCGACGTGCACCTCGCCCGTGGCGACAGCGTCGACGATCTCGGCCGTATCCGCGACCGCAAGCGACACGTTCACCTCGGGATACTCCTTCAGGAACCCGCCGAGAAGGCGCGGCAGCACGTACTGTCCGGGCGTGGTGCTTGCAGCGATCGAAAGTCTGCCGGTGACGGTCTCGGAGAGCCGCGAGATGTCCTCCCGTGCCGCCTCGAGGTCCACGAGCACGCGACGTGCGTGCGGAAGGAGCGCGCGACCGGCTTCCGTAAGCTCGACCTTGCGGTACGCGCGGTCGAAAAGCGTGACGCCGAGGTCGGCCTCAAGACCCTGTACCTGCATCGTCACGGCCGGCTGAGAGACGCCGAGATCCTTTGCGGCCGCCGAGAACGACCCTCGCTCGACGACTTTGACGAACGCAGTGAT
>SLCP01000165.1 GCA_007125735.1 Coriobacteriia bacterium
AGATGCTTGGAGCCGGTGAGTAGCGCGTGCGCGTACTCGCCCTCGACATCGGCGAGCGGCGGGTCGGAGTGGCGATGTCAGACCCCGCTGCTACGGTTGCCTCACCGCTCGCCGTGCTCGATGCCGACCAGGTAGCGACCACCGATGTCATTCCCGCGCTCGTGGAAGAACACGATGTCGGGCTGATCGTCGTGGGCCTGCCGCTCACCATGCGCGGCGAGGAGGGGCCGCAGGCAGTGCGCGTGCGCGAGATCGCCGAGGAACTCGCGGCGCGCGTGGCGGTGCCACTCGTCTTCCACGACGAGAGGCTCTCCTCGGCCGAGGCGCGCCGAGCCATGCGTTCGGGCGGCATGACGAGCAAGCGGGCGCGTGGCACTATAGACAAGGTCGCTGCCGCGATCTTCTTGCAGTCGTATCTTGATGGCGAGGCGATCAGCGGCACGGAACGGGAGATCGGAGCCGATGGGACGTCGGAGTGAGCGCGCGCGCGTCAAACAGGTGAGGCCCCGCAAGAGCCGGGTCGGCGCGGCGTTCGCGCTGCTCGGAATCGTTGCCGCGCTCGCTGCCGTCGGAGTGGTCGGCGGGTGGTGGTACCTCTTCGAGCGCACCGAGCACGGGCCCATAGTGGCCGGCGAGCCGGTCACAGTCGAGATCCCTGAGGGAGCCGCCACCGCGTCGATCGCGATGCTGCTCGTCGAGAACGGTGTCGTCCCCAACGCCAACCGGTTCCGGCTTGAATCCCGCCGCGCCGGCGCGGACGGGCGTCTGCGTGCAGGCGAGTACGACCTCGTCACCGGCATGACGTACGACGAGGCCATCGCCGCCCTCCTCGAAGGGCCCACGATCGCGTACGTCACCGTCACCATCCCCGAGGGCTACGTGATCGAGCAGATCGCGGCCCGCCTCGAGGAGCAAGCGGGCATACCTGCCGAGGAGTTCGAGCGATTGGCTCATGCGGGATACGCGGAGTTCCCTCGCGACTACCTCCAGGGAGCCTTCGAGGACAAGCTCGAGGGCTATCTGTTCCCCAAGACCTACCGCATCGTAGAAGGATCGACCGCGCGTGACGTCATCGAGATGATGCTCGACCAGTTCGAGCTCGAGATCGCCTCGGCAGATGTCGACGCGGCGCGCGCCCGAGGCTTTGAGCTGCACGAGATCGTCACGATGGCATCGATCATCGAACGGGAGACCAAGGTGGCAGGGGAGCGCGCTCTCGTCTCCTCGGTCATCCACAACCGCCTCGAGATCGGCATGCGTCTGCAGATCGACGCCACGATCGAGTACGTGTTGCCGGGTACGCGCTTCCGGCTCACCTACGCCGATCTCGAGATCGACAGCCCGTACAACACGTACCGCAATGCGGGGTTGCCGCCAGGGCCTATCTCGAATCCCGGGCTCGCATCGCTGCAGGCTGCGTGCGAACCTGCCGATACCGAGTACCTCTACTACGTGCTGACCGCTGAGGACGGGTCCCACACGTTCACCGAGACGTGGGAGGAGTTCTTGCGTGCCAAGGAACGCTCCAAGGAGGTGTTCGGTCAGTAGGATGGGTGCACACAGGGAGACTCTCGCGATAGAGATCGACGGAGCCGCCAAGCGCTACGGCGGTCCCGGAGGATTCACCGCCGTGGATCACGTTGATCTTGCCGTCCGCTCCGGCCGCGTGCATGGCCTGCTCGGGCCGAACGGCGCCGGCAAGACAACCACGCTCAAGATGCTGCTCGGACTCGTCAGGCCTACCGAGGGCTCGTTCTCGATACTCGGCGAGCCCGCAGGTCCGACCGTCCGTGCACGCGTCGGGTTCCTACCGGAGCAGCCATACTTTCCGCCGCTACTCAACGCCGAGGAGGTCTTGAAGCTCCACGGTCGCCTCGCCGGGCTGGACGCCGCTCAGATAGCTGCTCGCGGGAGCGACCTGCTCGCGCGCGTCGGGCTCGAGGGGCGTGGCACCACAAGGCTCTCGAAGTACTCGCGCGGTATGTTGCAGCGGGTCGGCATCGCTCAGGCGCTCATCGCCGAGCCGGAGGTAGTCGTGCTCGACGAGCCGGCCTCTGGTCTCGACCCGGTCGGCCAGCGCGACGTGCGCAATCTCATGCTCGAGTTGCGGGAGAGCGGGACGACGGTGCTCCTCTCCTCGCACCAGCTCTCCGAGGTCGAAGCGGTCTGCGACGAGGTCACGATCTTGAATCGTGGACGCGTGTCGGCCCGAGGTGCGATCGACGACCTTCTCAACGTCGCAGGACGGACCTCCGTGCGGGCGCGCGGGGAGTCCGCTGTTCTGCCCGCAGACATCCAGTCTGTGATGGAAGACGTCGCCGTGTCGGGAAGCGTGTGGGTGTTCTCGGTGCCGGACACGGCGGTGAGGGCGGTCGTCGACATCCTCGATGACAACGGGTGGACGATCGAGTCGATCGTGCCCAAGCGTCAATCGCTCGAGGAGTACTTCTCACATATGCTCGAAGTGACCGAGAACGAGGTGGCGTGATGGGTCGCATTCTCGCCATCGCCGCAGCGGTCGTCTCGGATGCCATCAGGCGCCGGATCGTCTGGGTCGTCGTGCTCTTCGCACTGATCCTCGTCGCAGTCATACCGATGCTGCCCTCGTACGGCCAGGGGGTCATCGAGGCGGTCTACCGCGAAGTCGCACTCGCGCTCGTGTACGTCGCCGCCATCGTGGTGGCGCTCGTGCTTGCGGCCAACCGGATCCCCTCCGAGGTCGAGCGTCGGACCGTCTACACCGTCCTCGTGCGTGACGTGCGCAGGTGGGAGTACACAACAGGAACGTGGGTCGGCATAGCGCTCACGCTTGCGGCGGCGAGTCTGGTGTTCGGCGTCATCGTCTTCGCTACCGGTTGGCTCGTCTATGGTGAGCCGATGTGGACGTTGTGGCAGGGGGTGCTCGCGATCTGGATGGAGGCGGCGGTGGTCGCCGCGTTCTGCGTGGCGGTGTCCGCGGTCGCATCGCCGGTGATCGTGGGCGTCTCGGCCCTCGCTTTCTTGTTTCTCACGCACGTGCGAGCCGATCTCCTCGGAGGTCCCTCGAACCCGCTGTGGTCCTTCTATCCCTCGCTCGACGTGTTCAACATCATAGCGCCCGTGGCACACGGCACGGGTGTGTCGCTCGCCTATATTGCAACGATGGCCGTCACCTTCGCAGGGTGGGCGGGCGTGCTGCTCGTCTTGGCCGCTCTCGGCTTCGCCCGGAGGGACGTCTGATGGGCGTGGGTCTCCGTACGCGGGTCGCCATCGCCGCTGCTCTCGTCGTACTCGTCGGAACCGTGCTTGCAGGGCAGGCGGTCGCCGATTCGCTGTTGCCGGAAGACGAGGTCGCCGACACGGGACGCACCCTCGGCCGAGCCGGATTCGCCTACCTCACTGGGGTTCGCACGTATGCGGCAGCTGTGCTCTGGAACCGGATCGACCCGCTCTTCCACGACTACTACGAGGATCTCCCGCTTCAGGAACAGACGTTCATGCTGCCGTCGATCCGTGCGATCGTGGCCCTGGATCCGCAGTTCGAGCAGACGTACTATGTCGCAGCGTGGGTACTTGCGCAGCGCGGTTCGGTCGACGAAGGCGTCGAACTCGCGCGGCTCGGAGTGGAGAACAATCCGACCTCAGGCATGCTGCGCGCCAACTACGCGCAGATCCTGTTTCTGTTCACCGACGATAGCGATGAGGCGGTGCGGCAAGCGACTCGCACCCTCGAAGACGACATCGTGTGGCGCACCCTTTTCGATCAGTACGACGGGTACGCGATGGTGCGAGGCGTGTACAGCGCTGTGGGCGCAGAGGAGGCAGCGGCACGCGTGTCGCAAGAGATGCGCCGGATCGACGATGAGATCGACGAGCTCGGCTTGGTACCAGAGGGACACGGCAACTAGGTCGCGTGGCACCAGACGGAAAGGGAGTCCATGAGCGCTCTCGCGCCTGATCTCTACTACACGCACGTGACCGCTATCGATGCCGGGGAACTCGCCGACCGAAGCATCGGCCACCTCCTTCTCGACCTCGACAACACGCTGCTGCCCCGGGATTCCTCCGAGATCGCCCCCCCGGTTCGCGAGTGGCTCTCCGGGCTCGCCGAGCACGACATCACAGCGTGCCTCGTCTCCAACAACTGGCACGCTCACGTGCACGACGTCGCTGCTGACCTCGGCCTGCCGATCGTCGCCAAAGCGCTCAAGCCGTTCCCGGCGGCGTTCCGCCGTGGCCTCAAGGTGCTCGGCGCCCGTGCCGAGGCGACGGCTGTGGTGGGCGATCAGGTCTTCACCGATGTGCTCGGCGGCAATCTCCTCGGAATGACGAGCATCCTGGTCGCGCCGCTGTCGGCATCCGACCTTCCGCACACGCTGCTCTTGCGCAGGCTCGAGCGCGTCGTGCTAGCAGGCCGGACTCCGCTCGCGTAGACTCACACTCGTGGAACTTGGACCGCGACGGTAGGAGCAGCGCTCATGAGCGTGGACATCGGCGGCCATACGAAACTTGCGGGCATCATCGGCATGCCGCTCGATCACACGCTCTCCCCGGCCATGCACAACGCCGCGTACGAAGCGGTCGGACTCGACTGGGCCTACGTGCCGCTGCCCATCGCCGAGGAGCAGCATCTCGCTCGGGTCGTCTCCGCGATCCGCGTACTCCCGTTTGTGGGCTTCAACGTCACCATGCCCTACAAGCAGGCCATTCTCGAACTGTGCGACGAGGTCGCCTTGACCGCCCGCATGGCGGGCGCAGTCAATGCGGTGCACTGCTCG
>SLCP01000110.1 GCA_007125735.1 Coriobacteriia bacterium
CCCGTACTCGCCGCAGCTCTACGACATCCAGACCGCGATCGACTTGCGCGACAACGGCGTCAACGTCGTGGGGCTCGGCTACACGATCTACATCGGCTCGGAGTACGAGTCGCAGATGATGGCCGAGGCCGGGCAGCTCATCGCCGACGCCCACAGCGTGGGCATGCTCGTGGTGTTGTGGCTGTATCCGCGCGGCAAGGCGGTCGCCAACGAGAAGGACGCGCACCTCATCGCCGGCGCGGCCGGCGTGGCCGTGAGCCTCGGCGCGGACTTCGTGAAGGTCAACCCCCCCAAGGGTACCGACGCCGCGTCCTCGGCCGAGCTCCTCAAGGAGGCCTCGCTCGCATCCGGCCGCACGGGTCTCGTGTGCGCCGGCGGCTCGACGGTCGACGCCAAGACGTTCCTCACGCAGCTCTGGGAGCAGATCCACGTGGGCGGTGCCACCGGTAACGCGACCGGCCGCAACATCCACCAGCGACCGCTCGACGAGGCGGTGCGTCTCACCAAGGCGATCAGCGCGATCACGCTCGGCGACGCGAGTGCCGACGAGGCGCTCGAGGTCTTCGAAGGCCGCGCTGACTACACCATCTCGTAGTCTCCGGGGCGCTCGTCAAGACCGATACAACCGATGCAGGGACCCGATGTCGATCTCAGACTGGTTCAAAGCTCGCGAATCGAGACGCTACACCGTTCTTGACGGCGACGCCCCCGCGCGTGCCGAAGTGCCCGACGGCGTGTGGACCAAGTGCTCGGCGTGCAAGAAGATCGTCTACGACGGTCAGCTCGCCGAGAACGTCCGCGTGTGTCCGCACTGCGGTCACCACTTCGCGCTGTGCGCAGCGGAGCGCATCGACCTGCTCGTCGATCCGGAGACGTTCGCAGAGTTCGACGCCGGGATCTCCTCGGCAGATCCGCTCGGCTTCGTGGGCGCCAAGCCCTATACGGAGAGCCTCGGCACCGCGCGCGAGCAGTGCGGTCTGTCGGAGGCGGTCGTGTGCGGGAGGGCGGAGATCGCGTCGCACCCGGTCGTGATCGCGGTGATGGACTTCCGCTTCATCGGCGCGTCGATGGGCTCGGCGGTGGGCGAGAAGATCGCGCGCGCCTTCGAGACGGCCGTCGCCGAGCGCCGCGCGGTGGTGCTCGTGACCTCATCGGGCGGCGCCCGCATGCAGGAAGGCATGCTCTCGCTCATGCAGATGGCCAAGACCGCGGCGGCCGCACGTAGGCTGGCCGAGGAGCGGTTGCCGTACGTCTCCGTGCTCGCCAACCCCACGATGGGCGGGGTCACGGCGAGCTTCGCGGTACTTGCCGACGTCATCTTCGCGGAGCCCGGCGCTCTCGTAGGCTTCGCCGGCCCGCGCGTCATCGAGCAGACCATCAAGCAGCATCTTCCCAAGGGGTTCCAGTCGGCCGAGTACCTGCTCGAGCACGGCATGGTCGACGACGTGGTGCCACGCGGCCAGCTCACCGCACGCGTGGGTCTCGTGCTCGACTACCTCGCCGCGGGTGAGCGCGCATGACGCGCCGCTACGTCATGGAGTTCGAGCGCCCGCTCGTCGAGCTGGAGACCAAGCTCGAGGAGTTGCGCAGGATCGACTTCGCGCAGAATCCCGAGCTCGTCAGCGAGGTCGAGGAACTCGCCGCCGAGCTCGAGCGGTTGCACGAGGAGACCTACTCGCATCTGTCCCCGTGGGAGAAGGTGCAGGTCAGCCGCCATCCCGATAGGCCCAAGACGCAGGACTACCTCGAGACCATCTTCACCGACGTCATCGAGTTGCACGGTGATCGCGCGTACGGGGATGACGAGGCCATCGTCGCTGCGCTCGCCACCATCGGCGGCATGCGGACGGTCGTCCTCGGCCACCGCAAGGGCAAGAACACGCGCGAGAACATCAAGCGGAACTTCGGGATGGTGCACCCGGAGGGCTTCCGCAAGGCCATCCGCGCGATGCGACTGGCCGAGCGGTTCGGGCTGCCTATCGTGACCTTCATCGACACGCCGGGCGCTTATCCGGGCATCGAGGCCGAGGAGCGCGGTCAGGCGTGGGCGATCGCCGAGGCGCTCGCGGTGCTCTCGGGCGTGCGGGTGCCGGTTGTGTGCGTGGGTATCGGCGAGGGTGGCTCGGGCGGCGCGCTCGCGATCGGGTTCGGCGACCGGCTCATCATGCTCGAGAACGCGTACTACTCGGTCATCAGTCCCGAGGCGTGCGCCTCTATCCTCCACAAGGACGCAGGCAAGGCCGCCGACATGGCCGACTGCCTCGCGCTCACCGCCGCAGACCTCGTGGAGCTCGGCATCGCCGATGAGGTCGTCGCCGAGCCGCTCGGCGGCGCGCACCGCGACACCGGTGTCGTCATGTCGGCGGTGCGGGAGCGCGTGCTCGAGGCGCTCGGCACGCTTGCGGCCAGCGAGCCGGATGCCATCGCGGAGCGCCGGTACGAGCGCCTGCGGCGTATCGGAGTCATCGCGGGCGACCTCGGGTAAGTACCTACGCGACACGCACTGCCCGACACGCACTGTGCCCGACGCACGACAACTCGCGATGGAGGTGTGCTCTGTGAGAGCTGCGCAAGATATCAAGCGGGTCGGCCTGCTCTTCTCCGGTGGTCCCGCTCCTGCAGCGAACGCCGTGATCTCGGCGGCCGCACTGAACTTCCTCAACCACGGCATATCGGTCGTAGGGTTCCTCGACGGCTACGAGAACCTCGAGGACTTCTCGGCGGACAGCCCGCTCGTCGAGGGGGTGCACTACCTGTGCTTGAGGCGCGACGACGTCTCGCAGATCCGCAACCGCAAAGACATCGTGCTCAGGACGTCGCGAGCCAACCCCGGCAAGCGGATCTCCACCGTCGAAGACCTCGCCGACCCGGTCAAGAACGCCGCGCTCCGCAGGGTCTTCGACGCGTTCGACGCCCACGAGATCGATGCGCTCGTCTCGATCGGCGGCGACGACACGCTCAAGACCGCCAACTACCTGCACACGATGCAGGAGTTGCTGCCGGAGCTCCGCAAAGTGTGCGTCGTGCACCTGCCCAAGACGATCGACAACGACTACTTCGGGATCGACTGGACGTTCGGGTTCTTCTCGGCGGCCCACTTCGCTGCCGCCGAGATCCGCAACCTCGGCGCCGACGCGCGTTCTACCAAGGTCTGGTACGTGCTCGAACTCATGGGCCGCAAGGCCGGGTGGCTCACGTACGCGTCGGGCATCGCCGGCGAGGCGACTAAGATGCTCTCGGTCGAAGACTTCGACGGCGAGTTCGATGCGCGCAGCGTCGCCGGCCAGATGGCCGACCTCATGATCGCCCGCAAGAAGGACGGACGCGACTACGGCATCATCTGTGTGGCCGAGGGGCTCGCCGATCGCCTTCCCGACGACCAGCGTCCGCAGACCGTCGACGAGCATGGCAATATCACGCTCGGCGCCGCTCAGGTGGGGCGGCTGCTCGCCGCAGACATAGAGGAGGCCTACAAGGAGCGCACCGGCGCGTCGATAAAGGTTCGCCACAAGCAGATCGGCTACGAGACGCGCTGCTCCGAGCCGAGCGCCTTCGACGTGCTCCTCGGCACGCAACTCGGGTTCGGCGCGTACCGTGCGCTCGTGGAGGAGGAGCTCACCGGCCACATGGTGAGCGTCGAGAAGCAGCTCGAGCTGAGGTACGTGCCGTTCAGCAAACTGATCGATCCGGACACCCTCAAGACGCGCGTGCGCCTGATCGAGCGCGGCAGCGACTTCTACCGCCTCGCTCGCGCGCTCGAGTACCAGCAGCTCTTGCATACCGACCCGGAGTGCTAGCGTAGGCGCGAAGACGTCAGACATCGGCCGAGGAGGACACGTGGAGCGGTTGGACCCGGTGATCGGGCGCGAGGTGCGCGAGCGCTTCGCCGCCATCGGCAGGGACCTCTTCTTGACCGGAGCGATATCGAGTCACGGCGGGAACCTGTCCGAGCGTCACGGGGACCGGATCATCATCACGCGCCGCGGAGCGATGCTCGGGAGGCTCGGTGAGGACGGCGTCGTGTGGACGCAGGTGGCGGCGTGCGAGCGGGATTCGGAGTGCTCGCGCGAGCTCGTCGTGCACCGGGCGATCTACGAGGCGACCGACGCGCGCGCCATCGTGCACGCGCACCCCGTGCACGCGATCGCGCGCTCGCTGCGGGAAGCCGTCATCGCGCCGCTCGACTCCGAGGCGCAGTACGTTCTCGGCGATGCGGTGCCGGTGGTGAGCGCGGTGGAGACGATCGGATCGCCGGAGGCTGCGGAGCTGCTCGCAGGCGCGCTCGAGAAGCACCCGATCGCGGTCTTGCGCACGCACGGGGTCTTCGCCCGCGGCGTGACGCTCGAGGAGGCGTTCTATCACGTCACCTGTCTCGAGGCGGCATGCCGGATCATCGATCTCGCCGAGCCGGGCGGAGAGTAGCGCTCGCACACTCACGAGGAGCAATAGTCAGCGCGGCGGTGCTACGCTGTGGATTCGAGCCGGGGGCTTGGGGCGGGCCTACTCGGGAAGGGGAACTTTGGAGATGCGTAATGATTCGGGGGAGCGTCAGCAATACGCTCTCCACGTCATCTCCTCCTTCTTCCTCGGAGCGATCGTTTTCGCGTTCGTAAGCGTCGGACTGAACACGATCTACCCCGAGCCCGTGTATCGTGAGACTCCCGAGATACGGGAACTCGAGCGCGAGATTCGATTCGTTCTAGACACGGAGGACGCAGAAGGGCAGCTCCCCGCAGAGGCCCGTACGCGTATCG
>SLCP01000076.1 GCA_007125735.1 Coriobacteriia bacterium
CGCGCGCCCGCTCTTGGGCGGCAGCTGGCCGGTGAGCACCTTGATGGTGGTGGACTTCCCGGCGCCGTTGGGGCCGAGGAAGCCGAGGATCTCGCCGGGCATCACCTCGAAGCTGACGTTCTTGACCGCGTCGATAGCGCCGTATGAGAAACAGAGGTCCTCGACCGTGATGGCGGGTGTGGTCATCGTGATTTCCTTTCGGTCCATCGTTGTACTGCGTCTGCGAACTCCTTCTCGAAGAACGCGTATGCCTCGTGCAGGTCTTCGAGCCGCCTTCGCGCGTGCGGCGAATCGATCTCTTCTATGGCCTCCTCGGCCAGGCGCCGCGTGTGGGAGATCGCCGCGAACTTCTTCGCAAGGATCTCGCCCCAGACGCCCTCGATGATGCGGTAGTGCGCCTCGCGCGAGCCGCGCACCCGGTAGCGCTCGGCGAGGCGCGTGCCTACGAGGAACTGCATCGCGTTGCTCACCGACGCCTTCGAGATGCCGAGCTCCTCGATGAGCTCGCTCGTGGCCATGCCCTCGCCCTCGGCGAGCGTGAGGGCGGCGTACACGCGCGCTATCCCGTGGGGGAATCCGGCCTGCTCGAGGGTGCCGGCCAGCTTGTCGAGCGTGGCGGTCCTGCGTTTCTCACGGTCATTGCGCGGCTCCATGTCGTCTCTCCTCTGGTCGGGAATGCGGCCAGATACGACCGGGTCATGGTCGTATGGTTCGTATTGTTCCCAACGTTCAGTAGATTGTAAACACTATGAACCAGAGATTCAATCATCGGGAGGGCTGCTCGGTGAGCAGACAGCTCGCTGCGACAGCTCGCTGCAGTGCTCCCCCAGGAAGCGCTGCTGTGCTACTATCTCTACTCGCGCTACGCGGGTGTGGCGGAATGGCAGACGCGCATGGTTCAGGTCCATGTGGGCTTCGGCCCGTGAAGGTTCAACTCCTTTCACCCGCACCACCGAACGATTGGAAGGTCCTGCCGAAACGGCGGGGCCTTCTTGCGTTCGCAGCCGGGTGCATGCGGGTACGCTGGCGGGAATCGTGCTTGCGCGAGCGAAACGCGGGTACACACCAACCATGTGACACGTGCCGCGGAGCCTCTGAACGTGTGTCCGCACGTGCGCGGCAATCGACGCTCGCTCGTAAGGAGCCGGTGTGGACCCGTTCTCCCCGATAAAGGGCAAGTGCACGTGGTGGCGGCAGGTCATGGTCGACGAGGACCTTCACGACCTCATGATCAAGCCCGAGAAGAAACGGGTTCGCTGCACGTGCTTCGTCGAGGGACTCGTCTGGTTGCACGAGGCCGCCGACGTCCCCGCGCAGTGCCCGGAGGCCCAGCACTGCCGCTACTTCATCATCGCTGGCTGACCTCGGCGTTTTCCGCTCGCGGAATCCCAAAGTAACGGGCTGGTGACACCCCCTTGCGCGCGGTGCCTCACAGGCTGGATACTCCTCGCTCGTTTGCGTATAGACCACCCACGAGCGCGATGGAGACCCACGTACGATGACCGCAGTCCGCACCATGCTCGCACACAGCCTCAGACCGCGCACCGCCGCCGAGATCATGCCCTATCTCGAACGGGTGATCTTCGCTGTCGGCATCATCAATCCGTTCACGGCCGTGCCTCAGCTCTACCAGATCTGGTGGCTGCAGGCGGTCGGTGGACTGAACCTCATCACGGTGGGCGCGGCGCTGCTCATGAGCGTGCTCTGGACGGCGTACGGGCTTCTGACGCGTCAGACGGTCGTGTGGGCGACGAGCGTGCTGTGGGTCGCCATGAACACGGCGATCGCGGGCGGCGTGGTCGCGTTCTCGTAGCGGCGTCACGCGAGGGTCGTATGTTTGCGTGCGCGGTGTATCATCGGTAGGGGCCGCGGCCTGCGAGACTCGTCTCGCCGGCCTCGGCGCAGATACCATCCGACCTGCCGAGGAGTCACATGGAGTTCACCGCGCTCGGACTGTCCGAGCAGACACTGGCCGCGATCGACGATCTGGGATACGAGCACCCCACTCCCGTGCAAGAGCAGGCGATCCCCGTCGCGCTCACCGGGTCCGACGTGCTCGCGTGCGCGCAGACCGGCACCGGCAAGACCGCGGCGTTCGTCCTGCCGATCGTCGAGCGGGTGGCGCCTCGCGGCCGCATCAGCTCGCTCGTGGTGACGCCCACCCGCGAACTCGCGGTGCAGATCGAAGACGTCGCGAAAACCGTCGCCAAGCGCACCGGCCACTCCGTCCTCGCCGTCTACGGCGGTGTGGCCTACAAGGGGCAACTCTCCAAGCTGCGCTCCGGCGTCGACCTGCTCGTTGCGACCCCCGGCCGTCTCCTTGACCTCCACGGCCGAGGAGAGATCGATCTCACGGGTGTGGAGATGCTCGTGCTCGACGAGGCGGACCGCATGCTCGACATGGGGTTCTGGCCCGACGTCCGCAAGATCCTGAACCTGTTGCCCGCCAAGCGCCAGAACATGCTCTTCTCGGCCACGCTCTCCGACGAGGTATTGCGCGTCATCGGCGGTGCGGTGCGCGACGCGGTGCGCGTCGACGTAGCGCCCGCGTCGGTGCCGGTCGATGCGGTCGAGCAGTACCTCTACGCGGTGAGCGCCGCGCAGAAGACCGAGCTGCTCGTGGCGCTCCTGCACGAGATCGACGAGTACCGCGCGATCGTGTTCACCCGCACCAAGCTGAGAGCCGACCGCCTCACTGCCGCCCTGCGCTCGAGCGGGGTGGAGGCCGACACCATCCACAGCGACAGATCGCAGAGCCAGCGCGAGCGCACGCTCAAGGATTTCAAGCGCGGCAAGCACGCGCTGCTCGTCGCGACCGACGTCATGGCGCGCGGCATCCATGTCGAGGCCGTGACGCACGTCATCAACTACGACGTGCCCGAGAGTCCCGAGGACTACGTCCACCGCATCGGCCGCACCGCGCGCGCGGGCGAGACGGGTGTCGCCATCACGCTGCTCGCTTACGAGGAGCTCGAGTCGATGAAGCAGATCGAGCGCGTGTTGGGCCGCGCGCTCGAGACGCGCGACGTCGAAGACTTCAAGTACGCCGACCGCATCGTCCCGCGTCCCGACCGGCTCACCGTCAAGCGCAGCGTGTTCGGCGGGCGGCGCGGTGGCGGGCGGCGTCCCGGCGGCGGCGGTCGCACCCGGCGCTTCTAGCGGGCGCTCTCGTGAGCGGGCCGACTGCCGAGGAGACCGCCGCGTTCCGCGAGCGCGTCCTCGGCTACCACCGCGAGCACGGGCGCCACGATCTGCCGTGGCGGCTCACCCGCGACCCGTACGCCGTGCTCGTGAGCGAGATCATGCTCCAGCAGACACAGGTCGCGCGCGTCGTGGGGTTCTTCGAGCGCTGGATGGAGGCGTTTCCTACGCCCGATGCACTCGCCGCAGCGCCGCTCGATACCGTGCTCGAGCACTGGCAGGGGCTCGGCTACAACCGGCGCGCTGTGGCGCTCAAGCGTGCGGCCGAGGCGATCGCGCGCGACCACGGCGGCGACGTGCCCCACGACTACGACGGGCTGCTCGCGCTGCCCGGTGTGGGGCCCGCAACCGCTGCCGCGGTGCTGGCATTCGCGTTTGGCGAGGCGCGCCCCTACATCGAGACGAACATCCGCAGCGTCTACCTGCACGAGTTCTGCGGCGACGCCGCCGACGTGCCGGACAACGCGATCCTCCCGCTCGTCGAGGCCACCCTCGACCGCGATGACCCGCGCACCTGGTACTACGCGCTCATGGACTACGGCGTGCACCTCAAGCGCACGCTCCCTAACCCGTCGCGCCGCAGCCGGCACCACACCCGGCAATCCGCGTTCGAAGGCTCGCACCGGCAACTGCGGGCGCGCCTCGTACGCGCGGTGATGGCGGCGCCGGGCGTCACCGCTCTCGATCTCGCCGAGGAGACCGGCGCCGACATCGCGGCGGTCGAGCGGGCGCTCGCAGAGCTTCTCGCCGAGGGGTTTTTCGCCGAGGAGGACGGCCGGTACCGCATCGCGTGAGGGCGGCGCGGCAGGTGGCGGAGCTGCGTCGGGCATCGGGCCGGCGCCCCGCCCAGCCGCTCGCGCTACTCGGCGTCGAGCTCCCGAGCCACTTCCGCCTCGAGGACGCGGGTGACGCGGTCGGGCGGTAGGTCGCGGTCGCGCGCGATGGCGGCGATGTCGTCGTGCTCGACGCGCGCGCGGCGCCACGCTCCTCGGCCAGCGATCTTGACGCGCACCTCGCCGAGGGAGGTTGCGACGGTCCGGGACTCGCGGGCGACGACGAGCCGGGTCATCGGCGCGATGCGCACGCCGAGCGTGCCCGTGAGCTCGATGAGCAGGGTCGCGAGGCGGGTGGCGTCTGCGGGCTCGGCGAGTACGGTGACCTCGGTCCCGAGACGACCCTTCTTCATGTACGCGGGCGTCTGCCACGCGTCGAGTGCGCCGGCGTCGAGCACGCGGTCGAGGCATGCGGCGAGGTCCTCGGCGGTGACGTGGTCGACGGTGGTCGCGAGCTCGACGACCGGCTCCTCGGCGAGCGGGGAGTCGGCGGGAGCACCGGAGGCGTCGGCTCCGAGCGGGTCTGCCGAGGACCCCGGAGCGGCCTCGCGTCCGAGCAGCAGCCGGGCGACGTTGGCGACCGGCGGCGTCTCGCGCGAACCGGCGCCGTGGCCGGTGGCGGCGAGCACCATCGCGGGCAGCGGGCCGAACTCGTCCGCGTGCGCTCGCACGAGCGCGGCGCCGGTGGGCGTGGTGGC
>SLCP01000063.1 GCA_007125735.1 Coriobacteriia bacterium
ATCGACGAGCTGGGCAAGAGGGTCACCGACCCCCGGTGGTACTTCGTCAGGAACGTGGTCTCGATCCTTGGCGCGACGCGCAAGCCGGAGATCGTGCCGTACCTCGGCAGGACGCTCAGGCACAGCGACGCGCGTGTGAGGCGGGAGACGGTGCGAGCGCTCGCCAACGTGCCCGACGTCATGTCGCAGGAGATGATCGTCGGAGCGCTCGAGGACCCTGATGCGCAGAACGTGCAGCTGGCTGCACGCTATCTGGGCAGCTTGAAGGTACGCGGAGCGACGGCGGCTCTCATCAAGGTCGCGCAGGGCGAAGGCCGAGGCAACCGCGAGCACGCTCCACGGGCCGAGGCGATCGAGGCGCTCGGCGTCATCGGCGCGACCGAGGCACTTCCCGTGCTGCAGGAGATCGCCGGAAAGCGCCGTCTGATCGGAGGGGCGCGCTCCAAAGGACTGAAGAGCGTCGCGGAGTCGGCGATCGGCGTGATCCAAGCCAGAGGACGAGCGGAGGACGGCCGATGAGCACCGGAGCAGAGACTTCGACGTACTCCGCGAGGCAGATCGGGCGTGTGAGGGACCTTCTCACACGACTGCACGCGGTCAGGCGCGCAGCTCAGTTCTACCCCGCAGTCCACCCATCTGTCACCGAGGGCATCGCCGAGCTGCGGGAGGTCATCGACAAATTCCACTCCGAGGGCGTCGAGGTCTCCCTCGCGCTCTGCGAGGGCGAAGTACTCTTCGGCGAGCAGTCCATGCCCCAGGAGAGCATCCTGTTCGACCAGCTCATCCGCGAGATCACGGCTCTCGGTGTGGGCACTATCGAGATATCGCGTGGCTACCGGCCCGACGAGCTCGAGCGAGCGATCGCGATCCTCGCCTCCGACGTCCTCGACGTCGAACAGCATGGCGGTATCGAGCGCATGGGCGCCGAGGCTGGTCTCTCCTACGTCCGCCTCGGCGCCGTCCGAGCGTTCGAGCGGCTCGAAGAGGGCGAGTTCGACGCCGAGCGCGCGCGCGAGTCGTACGAGGGAGCGGTCGAACTCGTGCGCGAGATCGATGACATCGTCAGGCGCAACCGGGTGGTCGGCAGCGGGCGCATCAAGGGGGTCGTGCGCAGCCTCGTGGACAACGTGGTCTCGAGCAGAGAGACGATGCTCGAGCTCACCGGTCTCAAGAGCCACGACGAGTACACGTTCTATCACTCGGCCAACGTCGCGATATTGTCGCTCGCGCTCGGCTCAGCGATCACCGATGATTACCGGTTCCTTTCATCGCTCGGGACCGGCGCGCTCCTACATGATCTCGGCAAGATGACGGTCGACCTCGAGATCCTCAACAAGCCGGGCGCGCTGACACCGGCCGAGTGGAACGAGGTCCGCAATCACTCGGTGTCCGGTGCTCGCACCGCGTCGCGGATACGGGGTCTCGACAAGTCCGCGATCGTCATCATCCTCGAGCATCACATGCGCTTCGACGGCTCTGGATACCCGGCGCGGACCCCGAGGCGTCCACAGCACCTCGCATCCCGCATCGTCGCGGTCGCCGACGCGTACGACGCAATGACCTCGCGCCGTTCCTACAGTGCGGCTCGCGTGCACGACGAGGCTATGGAGTTGCTGGTGAGGAGCGCGGGGACCGCCCTCGATCCGGCGCTCGTCAGGCTTTTCGTCACGATGATGGGGGTCTACCCGCCACGCTCTGTGGTACGGTTGAGTGACGGGTCGACCGCGATCGTCTTGAGGCCCAACGCGAGCGACCCGCTTCGGCCGGTCATCCGGATGATCGCGGACGCTGACGGATCGATGTTGTCCGAGCCGGTCGAGGTCGATCTCGGCGCCAGCAGCGGACAGGACATCGTCCGCTGCCTCGACCCCGCGGACCTGAACATCGACGTCGACGGGTACGTACTCTAGACCCGAACCGCTCGGAAGGATGTGCCCACACCGTGTCTGTGACTTCGCCACGCCGTTCGCGCGCGCTCACGATCGTCCTCCTCGTACTGGTGTTCTTCGGCTTGCCGCTTCTGACCGCGGCTTCGACCCTGTTCACCGACTACCTGTGGTTCGTCGATATCGGGCAGCGGGACGTCTTCGTGACGATACTCGCAAGCCGAGTTGCCACCGGTGCGGCGTTCGGGCTCGCGGCGTTCGTGATACTCTTCGCCAACCTGCGCATCGCGCGCGCGATGGCGCCGCGTGCCGTTCTCACGTCCATCGGGCACGATGCCCCACCGCAGTTGGAGGAGTTCGTCATCCAGCTGCGGGGTGCCATCGGCCCGATCGTCGACAAGGTCGTTCTGTGGGGCTCCCTCGGTCTCGCGATCCTCTTCGGGATCGGGATGTCGGGCACGTGGGACACGATGCGGCTTGCTCTCACGGGCGTGCTGTTTGGGGCCAACGACCCGCACTTCGGCCACGACATCGGTTTCTTCGTGTTCGTGCTTCCCGCCCTGCGAGCCATCGCCGACTGGCTGACGCCCCTCTTGGTGCTGACCGCGATCGTGACGGCCGTGATCCATCTCGTCGACGGTGCGATCCAACCCTGGGCTCGCCTCAAGGGCTTCGCGCCCCACGTCAAGGCGCACCTGTCGGTGCTGCTCGGGCTGATCGTCGCAAGCAGGGTGTTCGACTACTACTTGAGCATCCTCGAGCTCAGCTTCTCGCCACGCGGGCAAGTGACCGGCGCCTCCTACACCGACGTGAATGCGCAGATACCGGCGTATCGTCTGCTCATCGCGATCGCGGCAGTTTCCGCCATCGCGCTCCTCATCAACATCTGGTTCAAGGGGTGGCGCCTACCGGCGATAGCCCTCGGCGTGTGGGTTGCCGCATCCGTGCTTGCCGGCAACGTCTATCCCGGACTCATCCAGCAGTTCCGGGTCGCGCCCAACGAGATCGCGTACGAGGCGCCCTACATCGCTCGGAACATCACGGCGACCCGCGACGCGTTCGATCTCGCCGATGTGGAGACCCGGCCGTTCCCCGCCGATGAAACGCTTACCGTCGATGACGTGGTCGAGAACAGGCCGACACTGGACAACATACGGCTGTGGGACCCGTCGATCGCCGTGCAGACCTACCGTCAGCTGCAGGTCATCCGCACGTACTACGACTTCCGCGATGTCGACGTCGACCGCTACGTCATCGACGGCCGCCAGCGCCAGGTGCTCGTGAGCGCGCGCGAGATGGACGTCACGCAGCTCGCAGAGCAGGCACAGACGTGGCTCAACAAGCATCTCGTGTACACCCACGGCTACGGCATCGTTGTGAGCCCCTCGAACGAGGCGGACACTCGTGGTCTGCCCAACTTCGTGGTCGGGGACATCCCGCCCGACGTCGTCGAGGGTCTCGAGATAGACGAGCCGGGCATCTACTTCGGCGAAGCGACCACTGACTACATCATCGTCAACACAGGTATTCCCGAGTTCGACTATCCCGTCGGCGAGGGTCGCGTTGAGACGTTCTACGACGGAGCCGCAGGTGTCGAGGTCAGCTCCTTCGTCCGCCGTGCGGCGTTCGCGATGCGGTTCGGCGCACCGCAGATACTCTTCAGCCAGTACATCGAGCCCCAGAGTCGCGTGCTGTTCGACCGCGACCTCCGCTCGAGGGTGAGCAAGGTGGCACCGTTCCTGACGCTCGATGGTGATCCGTACCCGGCGATCATCGACGGACGCATCGTCTGGATCCAGGATGCGTACACCACGTCCGCCCACTATCCGTACTCCCAGTACTTCCGCGGCGTGAACTACGTGCGCAACTCGGTGAAGGTGACCGTCGACGCGTACGACGGCACCACGACGCTGTGGGGCGTCGACCCGGATGATCCGGTCCTCCAGGCGTGGCAGGTCATCTTTCCCGACCTGATCACCAACGGCGATGACGTGCCCGACGGCGTCCGCGCCCACTTCCGCTACCCGGAAGACCTCTTCAGTCTTCAGGCCGAGGCCTACAAGACGTATCACATGACCGATCCGCAGGACTTCTACAACAAAGAAGACGCGTGGGAGCTTCCTGGCGAGCGCGAGGGCAATCCCATGGATCCCTTCTATGTTCTCATGCGGCTCCCGGGTGAGGCGGTCGAGGACTTCCAGCTCATCCAGCCGTTCACGCCGAGAAACCGCAACAACATGATCGGCTGGATGTCGGCGAAGTCCGACCCCGCCGATTACGGCAGGCGCGTCGTCTACGAGTTCCCCAAGCAACGCGTCATCCTCGGACCTGAGCAGGTGAGCGCGCGCATCAACCAGGACGACATCATCGCGCCCCAACTCACCTTGTGGAGCCAGCGCGGCAGTGACGTGATCTTCGGCAACATGCTCGTCGTGCCGCTCGGGGACTCCATCGTCTACATCCAGCCGCTGTACCTACAGGCAGAGCAGACGGCCATTCCGGAGCTCGTGCGCGTGCTCGTGGTCTACGCCGACAAGGTCGAGATGGCGGTCGACCTCGAGGCGGCTTTGCTAGCGGTGTTCGGCGAGCGTCCGATTGATGATCCTGACGATCCCGCCGTGCCCGGTCTGCCCGCCGATGCCGCTCGCGCAGCGGAGCTCTACGAGCGCGCGATCCAGGCGCAGCGCGCTGGGGACTGGGCAGAGTATGGTCGGGCGATCGACGAACTCGGACGCGTGCTCCGAGAGCTTGCCGGCGTCGTGGACGAGCCGGCGCTGGAGGACGTAGAGGAGGGGGTCCCCGCCGAGGACCTCGAAGCGCCGTAGACGTCTCACGACC
>SLCP01000080.1 GCA_007125735.1 Coriobacteriia bacterium
GCCGTCATCGAAGTGCTCGCCCGCATCGCCGAGACCGCACGCGCCGCGGGCGTGTTCACGTGCGCGTGCGGCGAGAGCGCGCGTGACGAGGCGCTCCTCGGCCAGCTCGTGGAGGCCGGCTACGACGCCGTCGGCGTCTCGCTTCCCTTCTTCGCGGAGGTCAAGCGGCACATCGCTACGCTCGAGGCGCAAAGCGGACGGTGACATCCCCTGCTGTCAGGAGCATACTTCAGTGCATAGGGGCTCGTAGTGAGGGGGACGCCATGTCAGACACGACACCTGCGAACCGGTGGATCGTACCGGTCGCCATCGCACTGATCGCCCTGCTCGCAGGAGGGCTCATCGGCTGGTGGGCGCGCACTGCCGAGGTCGCCGAGCTCGAAGAGCGCCTCGCCGAGGCGGAAACGACCCCGACGGTCGAGCCTGCCGTGGATGAATCCAGGGAAGAGGTGTCCACCGAGACGCCAGCAGAAACGCCGGAAACGGAGCCTCAACCAGAGCCGGAGCCTGGACCCGACGCCAGCGCGTCAGGCAGGGAGTTCTGCTTCGTGACGAACATCGAGAGCACCGTTGAAGGCACCTTCATCACCGTCGACTACGCGCTATTCCTCACCGGCGACGAGGCTGCGGCGGAGGCCGCAGCGCGTGGCGACGAATCGCCTCCACCCAACGACTACTACATCGTCAACGACAACCCTCGGCTCCGCACGTTCCCGGTGAAAGCGGGCATCATGGTCCAGGTGCACCACGGCGATCCTAACCTCGAAGCCCACACGATCACGTTCGGCCAGTGGCAGGACCGCTTTATCGGCATGAGTCCGGGTCTCGAGGTCGTGCGCCACGTCCCCTACTGGATCACGCTCGAAGACGGCGTGGTCGTGGCGATCGAGGAGCAGTACCTGCCGTAGTGCGGGATGCAGGGAGGTGCGGAGTGGGTCACCCCCGGCGGCTCATCCGCGCGCCTCACGCCACGTCGCGCCGCACGAAGCGCACGATCGCAACCGCGATCGAGGCGACCGTCACGCCGCCGTAGACCCACCACACCTCTGCTGCGACGGCGCCGTCGTTGATGATGTCTGCCGGCCGCCAATACTTGAGCAGATTGAACGGCTCGAACCACCCGGCGATGTCAGACACCTCGGCTAGGATGTGGAGTATCCACATGCCGCCGAGCGCGCCACCCACGATCGCCGTGGGACGTCCTGCCTCGCGCGCGCCCGCCGAAAGCGCTAAGGAGATGCCGCCTATCGAGAGCACGAACAGCATACCGAGCCCGTAGAGCAGCGCGAACGTCTCGCCGGTGAGCTCGATGTCGTAGCGTGGCCCGAACAGCTGTATGGGCGCGAACGTCGCCCCGGTCAGGATCGCCGACACGATCACCAGCCCGACCACACGCGTCACGATGAAGCGGACCCGAGAGATCGGTTGCGCCAGCACGAGTTCCATCGTGCCTGCGCTGACCTCGGCCGCGACCGCCTTCATCGCGTAGAGGATCACCGCGCTCGAAACGATGAGCATCCACATGAGGCCGAGGTACTCGGTCTCGAAGTACCCGCCGAGCGTGCCGAGGTCGGCTCCCGAGGAACCCATGAGCGCGATGAGCTCCTCGGGAAGGCGTTCGATGATGTCTACGTACTCGGTGCCTTGGAACTGGGGCCAGAACCACACCATGACCCACGAGTAGAACACCAGGCCAAGCGAGTACCACAGCAGACTCCACCGGCGCTGACGAAGGGTAGCCGCAAGAACGGTCCAGCTCACGCGTCCACCTCCGCCTCATGGACGTAGTACTCGCGGAAGACGTCCTCGAGCTTGGCGTGGGCGATCGTGAGGTCGGCGAGCTCGTGGGCGGCAAGCCGCTTGACGAGCGTGTCGATCGCGTCGCCGCGGATGCGGGCGGAGAGCGTCACGTCGCCGCTCGGCGTGACGTCGGTCAGACCCTCGATCCCATCGAGCGCACCTGCGGGTACGGGACCGGCGAACGTGACCGACACGTCACGAAGATGCTTGGCGATGAGATCGCTCACGTCCTCCTCGGCCACGAGGTGCCCGGCACGCACGATGCCGACCCGCTCGCACACGCGCTCGACCTCGGAGAGGATGTGGCTCGAGAGGAACAGCGTCGCCCCACGCGCCACCCGTTCGCCCACGATCTCGAAGACGGTCTCCTGGTTGAGCGGATCGAGCCCACTCGTTGGCTCGTCCAAGATGAGCAGCTCAGGGTCGTGCATGAGCCCCACGATGAGCGCGAGCTTCTGCTTGTTGCCCTTGGAGAGCTCGCGGACCTTGCGCGACGGGTCGAACTCGAGCCGATCGATGAGTTCGGTCGCCGAGGGCGCAGGGGCGCCGCGCAACCGTGCGATGTAGTCGATGTGCCACGCGCCGGTCTCTCGCTCGAACAGCCTGACGTCACCGGCGACGTAACCGATGCGACCCCGAAGCGCCGCCCCATCGAGCGTCACCCGCTCGCCAAAGACGCGCGACTCGCCGGACGTCGGCTTCAGCATGCCCAGGAGACAGCGGATCGTGGTCGTCTTGCCAGCACCGTTGGGGCCGAGGAACCCGAAGGTCGTGCCCGCCTCGACGACAAGCGTCACGTCCTCCACGCCGCGGTTGCGGCCGTAGAACTTGGTGAGAGCCGAACACTCGACGACTGCGCCCACGCGTAGCCCCTCCCCTCGACGGCTGCAGTCAGTCTACCCGACCGCGCACCTGGCAAGGAACACAGAAAGGCCCCGCGCGATGCGGGGCCTTTCTAGTGCGACTATCGGATCGAGTCTAGTGCAGCAGCGCGAGGATCTTCGCGCGCACGCTCTCAGCGATGGCCACCGGCCCACCGACGAAGCGTATCCGCGAGATCTCATCGGCATGCTCGGTCAGCAGGTCCTCAGTCGCCTTGGGCAGCGCGGTGCTGCCGGTCAAGGCCATCAGGTAGCCTTCCTGGCCGAGCGCAGCACCCACGGCGAGCGCATCGGGGTAGTTCACGCCCGTTGCGATGCCGACGGTATCCATAGCCATGCCGAACTCATCGAAGCCGTACTCTGCGACAGCGGCGGCGGTCCCGTAGCGGTCAGCGCCTGCAAGCCGCTCGATCACCGTGATGTCGATCGCGGTGAGTTGGTCGACCGCCTTCTGCGGCACGACCGCGGTCCCGCCGAGCACGAACGCGTCCTCGATGCCGAGGTCCTCCATGCATGAGAGCACCGTCGTCGGCACACCGCTCGGCCCGGAGAGGAACACCGGGTAGCCAGCGAACGCGGCGAGCGGAGCGGCTGCGAGCGCATCGGGGAAGTTCATGCCGGTCGCAACGAACGCAACGCCCTCGAACCACTCGTCGGAAAGCTCGGCGACCTCGTCTGCGATGAGGCACGAGGTCTCGAAGCGGTCAGCGCCACCGAGGCGGGTGACGTCCATACCGAACTGGCCTACGAGCGCGGCCTCGACCTTGGCGGAGACGGCCTGCTCGCCTCCGAGGATGTAGGCGTCGGTCGCGCCGAGACGCTCGATCTCAGCCGTGATGTCGGCGACGAGCCCGTAGCCAGAGGTCGTGGTCATCGGTGACACTTGGTCGATGAGGAGCACCGGCGCACCTGCCACGCCCGCAAGCGCGGAGCCGGCGAGCGCGTCGGGCCAGTTCATGCCCGTGGCGACCACGATGGTGTCAGCACCCTCGGGGAAGCTACGCTGCGAGACCTCGATGGCGGTCTTGTAGCGGTCGGCGCCTGCGAGCGCCATGGGCATCGTCGGCGCGCGACCCTCTCCGATCCACTTCGCGTAGAGGTCGGCCTTCTCGTCATCGCCGTCCCACGGCCGGTGGTCGTGCCAGAGCACCCAGCCGGCGGCGGTCGTCGAGCGGCCCGCGTACTTGAACCACCCGGTGTCCTCGTCCTCGGGCTCGGCCGCAACGAGGAGTACTTCCTCCTCGGTCTCGAGGTTGTAGCCCCAGACTTCCATATCTCCGCTGCGGCGGTCGTGCCACGTCACCCAGCCGTCGCGCATGACAGGGTGACGGCGGGTCTGCGCAGTCTCAGTGGAGATGGTCCGAGTCTCACCGGTGGCGATGTCGTACATCTCGATGGACTGTTCGTAGTAGTACGCCGCCGCGTCAGTGTCATAGAACGACGCCCACCGCCTGTACACAACCGCGTCGTCGTACACGAACGGGTCACTGAAGTACTCGCCCTCCCATGGGAACGCGTCCGCGTACCAGCCTTCGGCCACACACGTCTCTTCACCGGATGCCAGATCGTACAGGAAGACGCTGTCCCAGCTGTGACGATAGTCCCTCCATACGATGTAGTCCTCCCAGACGACCGGCTCGCGCTGGTCTGCGCCCTCGAAGGGAGCGACCGCGGTCTCCTCGCCGCTCGCGAGGTCCATCATCCAGATGTCGCTGCGGCCCCCTTCGGAGCGCCAGTCCACCCACGCGACGATGTCGCCGTAGATGAACGGGTTGCCCTGACCGTTCGGAGCATCGGTGAGCTGGGTCTCCTCACCGGTGGCGATGTCGTACATCCAGACGTCGCACCCGGTATCGTCGTAGTTGCGTTGATCCGAGTAGACGACCCTCGTTCCCGAGATGCTCGGGTTGGACTGCGCCCAGAATCCCACATTCTCTGGAGAGACGGGAAAGTCCTCTCCGGTCAACATGTTGTAGACGCGGAC